>NZ_JBJFHN010000142.1:0-26387 GCF_051893655.1 Porcipelethomonas sp.
CTAAGGAAGTTGTTGAATCAGCTCCTAAGGCTCTTAAGGAAGGCGTTTCCAAGGCAGAAGCTGAAGAACTCAAGACAAAGCTCGAAGAAGCTGGTGCTACAGTAGAAATCAAGTAATTTCTGCGTATTACATGAATTTAAACCTCCGATTCTATGAATTCGGAGGTTTTTATTTTTCTAAAGAAGCATGTTAACACAAGTAATAAGTATGACTCCGGGTACGCCAAGAACAAGAGACATCATAGTATTAAACATATTTATCTGCGGAGAAAAACCTATGTAACTGCCAAAATAATGCAAAAGTACAAGAGATACTCCGCCTGATACCATACCCAAAATCGCTGACCTTACAGTATGCTTTCTTTTAGCGTAAAAACGCAGCATTATAAGTCCGATAATTACCCATATTCCCTTAAAAATCAGATCATTCATAATTATTTCCTCTTTTCTTTTACATCATAATATATCCTAAAGCTATAAGCAGCTTCAGATCTGCACCTTCTCTGGCAAGAATTACTATCAAAGCAATTATTAATATTTTATCATTATCAATTTTACCATCATAAAATAATCCGGAAAGCAATCCATTTATAGGATTGCTGTTATTTTTACCCGAATTCTGCTGCATTCTGTTCTGATGTATAACATTTTCTGATTTATGTTCTTCATGACTATCCGGCGGATGGTCTCCGGCTTGTACATTGCTTTTATTATAAACGGAGCGATTGTGCATTTCCCGTGTACGTCTGAGTGCATCCTGTCTCATAAAATTGATTTCTGACTGACTGTAATTCATGCTTCTCACCTTCTCTCAGAGTACTGTTTATATAATATCATTTAAAAGTCCGCTGTCTTTAAGCACCGTCCAGACTGCAAACAATTTAAGTATTTTTACCGCTTTATCAACTCTTGCTCTTCTTTCTTCACGAAGCAGCGGCTTAAGTGCCAGAAGAAGTTCTGCACTTTTGTCATTTGAAGCCTTAGACATAATTTCCTGTACTTTTAATATTTTTGTAAAATCAAAATCTCCAAGGCCAAAATCCCCTGAAAGATCCGCAGACTGATGATTATCATTTTCTGAACCGGAACTTTCAGATTCTTTTTGTTCAGAATTTTCAGGGGAAGAAAACATCTTAGCCAGATCACTTAACTGTTTCATACTTTCTTCATCAGACAACATTTCCTGAATTTTTCCCATTAAATCATCTGGCATAAGCATCCTCCCTCCCCTGATTTTTACAGCAGAATTATTTTTTTAATGGTTACCTGCTGCCCCTATATCTTATTTTCCGCCGGTCAGTTTTTTATACAGTGCCTGAGCCTGAGGGGTTGAAATAATTTTTTCAATTAATTTCGGATTATTCATAACCTGCTTGAATTTTTCTGAATCGCTTTTGCTCATATTATTAAGAGCAGCATCAAATTTTCCCTGCTCTAACTGACTTCTGAGCGTTTCTACCGGAACGTTCAGCTTTTTACTGACTACCTTTAAAAGTTCATCAGCATTTTTAGGATCAATTTTAGCCATAAGTAAAACCTCTCTTTAATTATTTTTTTATGTTTCTTAAATGAAACTGCCCGAAAGCCATTGTAATTATTCTATATTTATGTTATAATTTTTTTATATATAACCTTTAAGTTTAAATTTTAAGGAGACTTTCCTATGAAAATTATAGTTATGTCTGATTCCCATAACAATTACTTTTCTATTGAAAAGGTCGTAAAGAATTTTCACGGTGATTTGTATATACATCTGGGAGACGGAGAACGTGAACTGAATCAGATCTGTACAAAATATCCTGACAAACAATTTATACATGTTACAGGAAACTGCGACTTTGCAAGCCTGAGTCAAGATGAAATTTTATTCTGTCCTGATGATAAAAACTGCATTTTCGCCGTCCACGGACATAAATACGGAGTCAAAAGCTCCATTGAACCACTCAAAAAAATTGCAAGAAAAAAGGGAGCAAATATACTCCTTTACGGGCATACACATGCACGTTTCAATGAATATGATGATGGATTATATACTATGAATCCCGGAAGCATTTCATGTCCCAGAGACGGTAATCCCCCGTCATTCGGAATTATAGATATAACTCCAAAAGGCATTGTAACCCGTATTATCGACCTCTGATTTTATTATATTCCAAACATATATAAATGTTCCAACAGATATAAAGAAAGGACAACCTGACAACATGACTGGAAATACGCTTTTACGCTCTAAAAGCAATAATAATTACTTTAAAATATTCTTTATGGGATTTTTATCTCTATTTATAATACTTCTTCCCATAATAATTTATACGGGAGGTTATTATATATATTACGGAGATTATAATTCCCAGCAGATACCATTTTATCTTCATGCCCATGACTTTATAAAAAATGAAGGGCTTGGATGGGACTGGGGTACAGATCTTGGAGCAAATTTCCTGGGTTCATATTCCTTCTATCTTCTGGGCAGTCCGTTTTTCTGGCTTACCATTCCCCTGCCCCATGCTCTTGTGGTATTCGCTATGCCGGTTCTTCTTGCAATGAAACATGGTATAGCCGCAGTAACCGCATACGCATATATAAAACGTTTTGTAAGAAATAAAAACGCAGCCGCTATCGGAGGAATGCTGTATGCTTTTTCCGGATTCCAGATGTTCAACATTTTCTTCAATCATTTTCAGGATGTAACTGCATTTTTTCCATTGATGCTTATTGCTCTTGAAGAACGGGTAAATAATAACCGCCGCGGAGTTTTTGCAGCATCTGTTGCACTCATGGGAATAATAAATTATTTCTTCTTTGCCGGTCAGGCAGTATTTGTAATCCTATATATTCTTGTGAGAATAAAATCGCCGGATTTTAAAATAACATGGAAAAAATTCTTCAGTATTGCTCTGGAAGCTATTATGGGAGTTATGATTGCTATGGTCATGCTGCTGCCTTCAGCTCTTGCAATACTCGGAAATTACAGAGTTAATGAACGTTTATACGGACTCGATCTTGTGACATATAGTGACAGAACACGTATTATAAGAATTATTCAGAGCTTTTTCATGATTCCTGACGTTCCGGCAAGACCTAATCTGTTCAGTACAGACGGTGCAAAATGGGCGTCCATAGGCGGTTATCTACCTATGTTTTCTATGGCAGGAGTTATAGCGTTCTCAAAGGCGAAAAAAAAGCACTGGTCTGTAAAACTCATTATTATATGCATGATATGTGCATTTATTCCTATTTTAAACAGTGCATTCTATACGTTTAACAGCTCATATTATGCAAGATGGTTCTATATGCCTATACTGATAATGGCAATGATGACCGCACAGGCATTAGATGACAAAAGCATAAAACTAAAAAGCGGTATTGCAGTCTGCGGAGTGGTTATGGCAGGACTTGCTGTAATCTCAATTCTTCCTAAAAAGACCGATGAAGAGGTAACATGGTTTGAATTTGCAAACTATCCGGCTTATTTTGCAGTAGTTTTAATTATATCCATTGCCGGTCTTGTACTTTTATATTTTATTGAAAGACTAAGGAAAAAAGGCAGAAGCTATATGACGGCAGCTCTTGTATCTACAGTAACTGCATGCGTTGTCTGCACAGCGTCTGTTGTGTATTTCGGAGTTACACTGGGATCATATCCGGCAACGTATATAAACAATGGTATTTATGGCAGTGATAATTTAAGTCTTGATGATCCTGAAGAACAGTTCTACCGAATTGATATTTCAGAAAATTATGATAATTATCCTATGTTCTGGGGATATTCCTCAATGCGTGCATTTCAGAGCATAGTTCCAGGAAGTATTATGGAATTTTATCCTGAAATAGGCGTAACCAGAGATGTTGCCTCAAGAGCACCCCTCGAAAAAAGTACTATAAGAGGACTTTTTTCAGTAAAATATTACTTTGATAAAGTTTATTCAGATCAGGAAGAAACATATACCTATATATGTGATCTGCCGGGATTTGAATATAAAAATACCCAGAATGGTTTTTATGTTTACGAAAATAAATATTACCTTCCTATGGGATTTACCTTTGATAATTATGTTACAGAAAAAAACGCTGAAAGTTATTCTGAGCAGACAAGGGAGCGTATTCTGCTCAGAGCACTTATATTAAATGACGAACAGGCAGAAAAATATTCCGATATAATAAATAAGCTTCCGGCTGATCAAACTGTCGGATTAAATGATTCCACTTATATTGAGGACTGTATTGAACGCAAAAAGGAAACCTGTTCAGAATTTTCCTATGACTCAGAAGGTTTTGACGCTGAAATTTCTCTGGACAGTTCAAAGCTTGTATTCTTCAGCGTTCCTTATGATGACGGCTGGACAGCTTATGTAAACGGCAAACCTGTGGATATTGAAAAAGTAAGCTATGGATTTATGGCAGTAAAGGCAGAAGCCGGAGACAATACAATTGAATTCAGGTATGAAACTCCCGGACTGAAAATCGGTGCTGTAATTTCAGTTATTGGTCTGGTAATTCTTATAGTTTATATAATTATTTTCAGAAAGAAAAAAGACGAACTCTCAGGATTTTCACATTTCTACAACTATGACTGTGATAATTCCTGCAGACTTGAAGAAGAATATAAAAATAAAATTATTTCAAAATATAAAACGGAGGAATAAAAATGCATCTGGAAGAAAAAACAATATCAAGCGAAAGCGTATATAAGGGAAGAATTTTTGAAGTTACAAAAGATATGGCTTTGCTGGAAAACGGCAAGGAAGTCACCAGAGATGTTGTACATCATTCAGGAGGAGTTACTGTTATCCCGGTTACGGATAACAATGAAATACTTATGGTAAGACAATACCGCTATCCTCATCACAAGGCTATTCTCGAAATTCCTGCCGGAAAAATTGAACCCGGTGAAAAGCATTACGACTGCGGAAAAAGAGAATTGCTTGAAGAAACAGGCTGTACATGTAAAAAATATGAATATCTGGGAGAAATAATTCCTACTCCGGCTTATGTAAGCGAGGTAATTCATCTTTATATTGCGTCCGGTCTTGAATTTTCAAAGCAGAAGCTTGATGAAGACGAATTTCTTGACGTTGAAAAAATTCCGATGGAAAAAGCTGTTGAAATGGTTATGAACGGAGAAATAACTGACTCTAAAACACAAATAGGCGTTTTAAAGGCATGGTATCTTTCAAAAAAATAGCCTGCCGTAAATAACGGCAGGAAAATAATCAAACAGCCTGTTCTTCTGCTTCAGTAATTGCAACGTGTCGGCTGTAGGCATCCAGAATCTGATCTTCTAGCATGTGTCTTGCATCCGGAGAAATTGGATGTACAATATCTCTGAAAACTCCGTTTTCATCCTTCCGGCTTGGCATTGCTACAAAAAGTCTTTCATCACCCTGGACAATTTTAATGTCGTGTACTGCAAGAATGTTATCCAGCGTAATGGAAACTATAGCACGCAGCCTTCCCTCTGTAATAGTCTTTCGGATTTTAATATCAGTAATGCTCATAAATTATGACCTCCTTAGAATGTTTACAGGGATATTATTGAACGCAGAAGGTAAAAATATACATATAATAAAAAAGCGTTAAAAATATAAAGATAGGATATGATTGACATGAATAACGATATACTCAATGGCAAAAAGCATATACATTTTATAGGAATAGGCGGTTCCGGAATGTATCCTCTGGCTCAGATTCTTCATTCTCAGGGATATTTTCTGACCGGTTCTGACAATAACGAAACTGAAACTCTTGAAGCTGTCAGAAAAATGGGAATTCCTGTTTTCATGGGACAGCGAGCTGAAAATATTGAAGGTGCAGATCTTATTGTTCATACAGCTGCTATAATGGCAGATAATCCGGAATTAATCGCCGCAAAAGCTTCAGGAGTTCCGGTACTTGAACGAAGCGAACTTCTTGGAATTGTAACCAGCTGGTACAGTAATGCTATATGCGTTTCAGGTACTCACGGAAAAACTACCACAACCTCAATGATAACTCAGATTCTTTATACTGCCGATATTGATCTGTCAGCATTTATCGGCGGAAAACTTCCTTGTATAGGCGGAAGCGGACGTGCCGGAAAAAGTGATATTATGGTATGCGAATCATGCGAATTCGTAGATACATTCCTGAAACTTTATCCGGATATAGCAGTTATTTTGAATATTGATGAAGATCATCTTGATTATTTTAAAAATCTTGATAATATTATAAAATCATTCCATAAATTTGCCGGAAATGCTACCAAAGCACTGATAATAAACGGTGATGATGAAAATACTCTAAAGGCTGTTAATGGAATAACAGGAAAAGAAATGATCTCATTTGGTTTAAATCCCGAAAATGATTATTATGCAAAGGATATCAAAAAAATTTCGGGAATGGAAACTGAATACACCCTTATGCATAAAAATCAGCAGCTGGGTCAGATAAGATTACATGTCGCTGGAATGCATAATGTTTTAAATTCCCTTGCAGCTGCTGCAGCAGGATTTTATGTTAACGTTCCTTTTGAAAGTATACAAAAAGGTCTTTCAGATTTCCGTGGTGCCGGAAGAAGATTTGAACTTATCGGCAAAGAAAAAGGAATTACAATCGTTGATGATTACGCTCATCATCCAACAGAGCTTTCTGTAACTCTGAACGCTGCTATGGGAATGGGATACAAACGAGTATGGGCAGTATTTCAGCCGTTTACATTTTCAAGAACCGCAATACTGCTTGATGATTTCGTAAAGGCACTTTCTATTCCGGATATTGCAGTACTGACAGATATTATGGGATCAAGAGAAAAAAACACATACAACATCTTTTCAAGAAATCTGGCTGAAAAAATAGACGGCTGCGTTTATTTTCCTCAGGATGAAACAGCTGAATATACTGATGAAAGAAAATATGAAAATTTCAGTCAGGTCTGTGATTATGTATGCGAGAATGCACAAGAAGGAGATCTAGTGATAACTCTCGGATGCGGAGATGTTTATAAGGTTGCCAAAATGATTTATAAAAAACTGAAAGGCCGGGAATAAAATGCTTAACGAAAAGGCTACTGCCATTTATGAATTTATAAAGGATTCTATTGACAGCGGATTTCCCCCGACTGTAAGGGAAATTTGCAGTGCCTTGGATATCAAATCCACCTCAACTGTACACAAATATATAAATCTGCTGGTTGAAGAAGGCTATCTGGAAAAAATGGATAATCATAACAGAGCTATAAAGCTCAAAGGCGGAAACAGTGTCTCTGTTCCGCTGGTGGGCGATGTGGCAGCCGGACAGCCTATTCTTGCCATCGAAAATATTACCGAATATATAAATTTTAACACAGAAAAACGATACAGCAATCCGCTTTTTGCACTTAAAATAAAAGGCGAAAGTATGATTAATATTGGTATTTTCAATGATGATATCGTAATTGTAGAAAAAACTGATTACGCTGAAAATGGTGATATAGTCGTTGCTCTTGTTGATGATGAAAGTGCAACCGTTAAAACATTTTATAAGGAACATGGTCATTACAGGCTTCAGCCTGAAAATGACACTATGGATCCGATTATTTCAGATAATGTAAAAATACTCGGAAAGGTTACTGCACTTATAAGATATTTCTGAAAATTTGAAAAAAATTTTATTTTAGGTATTTTCAATTCCGACAAAATATATTATAATAAAATGTGTATCAAATTAAAACGACAAATTCAATTTGTACCGAAAGGATAAAATAATGCTTAACAGAGTAAAAGTTATAATATGCGGCAAAGAATATATGCTGCAGACAGAAGAACCGCCAAGCTATGTATATGGACTTGCAAAACTGCTGGAAAAACGTCTTAACGATATGTGTTCCGGAAATACATCAATTTCACCTTATTCCGCCGCTGTTATGGTGGCACTTTCAACCCTTGATGACCTCAGCAAGGCACAGGGTAATGTTGATAACATAAGAATGCAGGCAAAGGAATATGTTGATGAGGCAGGAAAAGCACGTATTGAACGTGACGCAGCCCTTAAGGAAATAGAAGTGCTGAAATCAAAAATTGAAGAGCTTGAAAGCAATCAGCAGCTGAAAAAGCTTAAAGACAGTATTTAAGCTATAATGAATGACAGTGAAATACTGGCTCCTGCCGGAAGTCTGGAATCCCTTTTAGCTGCAATAAACTGCGGTGCTGACGCAGTTTATGTGGGCGGCAAGCAATTTTCAGCAAGACAGAATGCCGCTAATTTTGATAATGATGAACTTAAACAGGCATCTGATATATGCCATTTGCACGGTGTTAAAATATATCTGGCAGTAAACACCATAATATTTGACAGTCAGGTAAAAGAATTTTCCGATTTTATAGAATACGCTGCCGAATGCGGTATTGACGCATTTATCGTTCAGGATCTGGGAGCCGCTGAAATCATCAGAAATATTATTCCTGATGCAAATATTCACGGCTCAACTCAAATGACCATTCATTCCGTTCGTGGCGCAGAATTTCTTCAAAAGCTAGGGTTTAAACGTGCTGTATTGTCACGTGAGCTGAATGCTGACCAGATTGCCGAAATATGCCGTGTGGGAATTGAAACAGAGGTTTTTGTACACGGAGCTTTATGTATGTGCGTTTCCGGTCAATGCTACATGTCATCTATGATCGGTCAGAGAAGTGCTAACAGAGGTCTTTGTGCACAGCCATGCCGACTTCCGTTTTCTGCATGTAAAAATCCTGAGAATACTGCCCTTTCCTTAAAAGACCTGTCATTGATGAAACATCTGAAAAAAATGTCAGAAAATGGCGTTTTTTCATTTAAAATTGAAGGTCGAATGAAACGTCCGGAATATGTTGCTTCCGCTGTCAGTGCCTGCCGTCAGGCACTTAACGGTCAATCTCCGGATATGGCACTGCTTAAATCAGTCTTTTCCAGAAGCGGTTTCACAGATGGATATTACACGGGAACACTCGATAATATGTTCGGAAAACGGGAAAAAGAAGATGTTATAGCCGCAAAGGATCTCCTGCCGGAAATAAGACGAAAATACAGTAAAGATCGAAAAACAGATGTTCTTTACTTTAATGCAGAGGTCAAAAACGGAAATCCTGTCAGGCTTAATGCCAGAAGTAACTGCGGCAATGTCTCTGTTTCCGGGGAAATACCCCAGCAGGCAATAAAAAAAACTCTGGATCATGAATATCTTGAAAAACAGCTTTCAAAACTGGGCGGAACTATTTATGAATACAAAGGTCTGAAATCTGAAATTGATGCCGGACTTTCTTTAAGTGCAAAATCCATAAATGCTCTGAGAAGAGAAGCTTCCTGCCTTATGGATAAAAAAATAATTGAACATAATACTCCTGTTTTTCATAAGAAAAATCTGAGTATTTATCCGGAAAATTCACACGAAGAACTTAGCCAGATACGCATGAGAATTTCGTGCGGCAGACAGCTTGAAGCAGTATCGGAAGCAGATTACGTAATTATGCCGTCCTATGTATTTTTACATAATTATTTTTCTGATACATCAAAAGTAATTATTGAACCTCCGAGGTTTATTTACAATGAATCAGAAATCACAAACGAGCTTGAGCAATGCCGACGAATGGGTGCTGAACATCTTATGTGCAATAATCCGGCATATATTGAAACAGGAAAAAATCTTGGATTTAAGCTTCATGGAGATTTCGGTCTGAATATAGCTAATTCTTACAGTATCAATTTTCTGAAAAAAATTGATTTTGAAGACGCTGTTCTTTCATTTGAACTTAAACTCGGACAGATTAATGCTCTGAAAAAAAGCATGAATACTGGTATTATTGCATATGGCTATCTTCCTGTGATGCTTACAAGAAACTGTCCTGTAAAAAATGAAACAGGATGCAAAAAATGTGAAAAATTTCTTCAGGACAGAACTGGAAGAAGAAACAAAATAATATGCCATAAAAAATATACTGAAATCTTGAATTCCCAGCCTCTTTATATGGCTGACCGGATGGATGAAATTAAAAACGTCAGCTTTATTACTCTTTATTTTAACGATGAATCACCCAGTGAAATAAAAAAAATTATAAGAGAATACAAGTCCGGCGGAAAAATGAGAGAAAATATTACTAGAGGACTTTATTACAGAGGTGTTCTATAAAAAGTCTTCTGAAACGGAGAAAAATATGAATCATATTCTTAAAATAAAAAAACTTAAAGAAAATGCTGTACTGCCCGGCAGAGCAACATCAGGCAGTGCAGGTATGGATCTGTCTGCATGTATTGATAATGACACAGTTATTGCTCCCGGAGAAATAAAGCTTATTCCTACTGGCATTGCCGCTGCTCCGGACACTGATCAGTGCGCTCTTTTAATATATCCAAGATCAGGACTTGCCTCAAAACACGGAATCTCACTGGCAAATTGCGTAGGAGTTGTAGACAGCGACTACAGAGGTGAAATAAAAATCCCTCTTATAAACCACAGTGATAAAAACTTTACTGTCACAAACGGAATGCGTATTGCACAAATGATCATGACACCGGTTATACTGCCGGAAATAAGTGAAGTAAATGAACTTGATGAAACAGACAGAAATTCCGGCGGCTTCGGCTCCACCGGACAATAAAAATCTAAGGTTAACAGCCGGAAAGGACACATAAAATGAAAAAGAAAATTCTGCTGATAGCTCTGCTCATTGCCGGAGCGATAGTCGGTGCAGTGGCTGCAACAGGTGCCGGACATATAGATGCTTTAAGCTGGCTTGCATATTCAAAAAGTATCAGCGTTTCTCCGTTTACATTAAATCTGGTAATTATTAAACTTACTTTCGGATTCGATTTTTCAATGAGCGTATCACAGATTCTGTTCATGATTCTGGCTGTGGCTCTATATCCGAAATTTTCTAAAATGATAGGATGATACATAATATGCCGGATAAGTATTTAAAAGCTATGTCGGCAAAATAGATAAAAACATTAAAAACACATCACACAAATTTTCTGACAGATATGTTGTTAAAGAAACTGTTTGGTGGTATAATAAAATTAATATTTCTTAAAGACTGAAATAAATCAGACAAAACGGAACATAAAGGAGAAATGTTTAAAAATGTTTACAAAGGATATTGGAATAGATCTGGGAACCGCCAATACCCTTGTTTTTATGAGGGGCAAGGGCATTATAATCCGTGAGCCTTCGGTTGTGGCAGTTGATACAAGAACCGATAAGGCAAAATATGTAGGAAAAAAAGCAAAGGAAGTTATAGGAAGAACTCCGGGTTCTATTATTGCAGTAAGACCGCTGAAGGACGGCGTTATAGCTGATTTTGATATTACTACTACTCTGCTTCAGGAATTTATTAAAAAAGCTCTGAGAGGTACTTTTTTTACCAAGGCAAGAGTTATAATCTGTATTCCTTCCGGCGTTACTGCCGTTGAAAAACGTGCCGTAAAGGAAGCTGCTGAAAATGCCGGAGCTAAAAGAGTGTTTATTGTTGAAGAACCTATGGCAGCAGCAATAGGTGCAGGTCTTCCGGTATCAGAACCAACAGGCAGTATGATAGTAGATATAGGCGGCGGAACAAGCGAGGTAGCAGTTATTTCTCTGAGAGGAATTGTAACATCACGCTCGGTAAGAGTTGCCGGAGATGAATTTGACAGGTCGATTATTAACTTTATAAAGAAAAAATATAATCTCCTGATCGGCGAAAGAACAGCAGAAAATATTAAAATTGAAATCGGTTCCGCATACCCCAGTGAAAATGAAAGAACAATGGAAATAAAGGGAAGAAATTTATTAAACGGACTTCCTGAAAATATTACCGTTACCTCTACTGAAATAAGAGACGCTCTTACCGAACCTCTTTCAAGAGTAATAGATGCTATAAAAGTAACTCTTGAAAAAACCCCTCCTGAACTCTCATCAGATATTATAGATCAGGGAATTACACTTGCCGGAGGAGGTGCTCTTCTCAGAGGTCTGGATAAGCTCATAAACCGTGAAACCGGAATGCCTGTTTATATAGCAGAGTATCCTCTGGACTGTGTTGCAGAAGGCACAGGCAAAATCCTTGAGGATCTTGATAAATTTGAAGACGCATTAACTGACGATGCTCACTATTACTGAGGCGGGAATGTCCCGCCTTTCTACTAAAGAAAGGAGAACAACAAAGTGAACCAGTTTTTTAAGAGCGTCAAATTTAAAATCATAGTTTGCATTGCTGCTTTTTTTCTGGGAATTGCTCTTTATTCAGTTACCAAAGACGGTCAGACATCTGAAGGCTCTCAGCTTGTTGGAACTGTCTTAAATCCTGTAAAAAAGTTTTCAAACATGATCTCGGACAAAGTTTCTCTTGTTATTGATCTGTTTGTTAATTCTGAGGATTATGTAGAGGAAAATCAGAAACTAAAAGAACAGATTGCTGATCTGAACAGCCAGCTTATAGATTATGAAGATATGAAATCAGAGGTTGAAGACCTTCGCAAATTTATAGGTATCAAGGAAGAAAACAAGGATTTTGTCCTTTCTCCTCCATGCACTATAATATCAAGAATGGCAAACGATCCTTATGGCACCTTCGTAATAGACAAGGGTTCTAATGACGGCATATCTCTTTATGATCCGGTTGTCACATCCGAGGGACTTGTAGGAGTTATTACAGAAGTTGCAAAATCATATTCTACTGTAAGAACACTTCTTTCTCCTGAGCTTTCAGTAGGCGGTTTATGTGTTGAAAGCCGTGATACCGGCATAATTGAAGGAAGCTTAAGTCTTGCAGCTGATGGAAAATGCAAAATGATTTATCTTGACAAAAATCATAAAATAAAAGAAGGCGATCTTATTATAACCTCCGGAAACAGCGGACAGTTCCCTCAAGGGTATGTTATAGGAAATGTTACTGAAACCGGAATTGAAGAAAGCGGACTTACAGCTTATGCTGTCATTGAGCCGGCTGTAAATCCGAATAAGATAAATAATGTTATGGTTATAACTGACTTTGACAGAAATGAACAGGAAAACCAGATTCCGACAGGAAATATCGGTGAGGAAACTACTGAAAATACTACGGAATCATCTGATGACAAAAAAAACAATGACGATAATTCAGAAACTGCCGAAGATCCTACTGAGGAAACAACAGAAAGCGGTGAAGAATAGTGGCTATGAAACAAATGACCAGAATTCAGAAAATCAGATACTACGCTGCAATACGATGGGCAATTTACATACTTCTTGTACTTGTTTCAGCAGTATTAATAAACATCGGCAAAGGTGTAAAGCCAATTTATTTTATTCCTCTGTGCGTGTGCATCTGCATGAATGAAGGAGAATATCCCGCTGCTTTCTTAGGCGGGATCTGCGGACTGCTGCTAGATGAAGCAACAGGAAAAATTTTCGGCTACAGCAGTATATTATTTATCGTATTCTGCGTTGCAACAACTATTCTGTTCAGACATCTGCTTTTCCAGAATGCTGTTAATGTAATTGCTCTGTCGGCAGTTTATACATTCATTTATCAGATGCTTGACTACTTCTTTTATTATGCCATGTGGGGTTATGAGGGTTCAGGTTACGTTTTTTCTGATATTGCTTTACCATGTGTTTTCTATACTATAATGATTTCTCCGGTAGTATATCTTATTATAAAACCAATTGTAAAAAGATTCTACCCGAAAAAAGCTAAAAATATAGAAGAAGCAATGAAGATATGATTTCTCTTGAAAGAAAGGATAACAATGAAAGAAATTCTTGATAGACTCAGAACTGCATTCTTAGCTATTATTGTTATAATAGCTGTGGCACTCGGCGGTATACGCCTTATGACAGTACAAATAGTCAACGGTGACTCATATATGGCAGAATCTGAATATACTTCAATCTATACTCAGACTATAAAGGCAACAAGAGGTCAGATAGTAGATAATGACGGAAATCCGATAATTGAAAATAAAGTCGGTTTTAACATAATAATAGACGATTCATTCTTCCCCTCAGACAACAAGGAAGCAAACAGCATATTAATGCAGACAATAAAAATCCTGGAAGAAAATGATCTTCAATGGAATGAAACTCTTCCCATTACAGACAGTGAACCTTACGAATTTGAAAAGGACAGAGACAGTGATGTTGAAAAACTTAAAAGTCTTATAGGTGTTAACGTATATGCTACAGCTGAAAACTGTATAGACAAGCTGATTGATGACTATGAGATATCTGATAAGGATTACAACCAAAAAGAGCAGAGAATTCTTGCTGGTATAAGATATGAAATGCTGCTCAGAGATTTTTCTCTTGGCAATACATTTACTTTATGTGAAGATGTTCCGGTTGAAGTTGTTACAAAAATTAAGGAACTGGGCGTAAAGCTTAAAGGTATTGATGTGACTGAAGAAGCAATCCGTGAAATTGCTCAGGGAGATGTTATACCTCATGAAATTGGTACTGTAGGTCCTATTTTTGCTGAAGAATATGAGGAACTCAAGGAAAAAGGCTATGCCATGAATGATACGGTAGGAAAAAGTGGTATTGAACTTGCACTTGAAGACAAACTAAAAGGCAAGGATGGTACAAAAACCATTAATGTTACAAATGGTTCTGTAGTTTCTGCTGATGTTACAGAAGAAGCAAAAGGCGGAAATACAGTAAAGCTTACTGTTGACAGCGATTATCAGCGTGATGTTCAGGAAATTCTTGAAAATTTTACAAAATACCTAAGAGAATCCAGCAATGATTATAAGGACGTATACTGCGGAGCTATAGTTGTCCTGGACGTTAAGGACAATGCAGTACTTGCTATGGCAACATCTCCGACATACAATCTGAATGACTACAAATCAAAATACGATGAAATACTGGAAGCTGACAATACTCCCCTTCTGAATCGTGCTACTTGCGGTCTTTACAGACCTGGTTCTACATTCAAGACTGTAACTGCCACAGCCGGTCTGAATGAGGGAATTGTTACCGGAAATACCACATATAATTGTACTCATACAATGACTTTCTACGACCAGACCTATGGCTGTACCGGATATCACAATGATATTGCCGTTGCAGAGGCTTTAAGAGTTTCATGTAATATTTATTTCTATGAGCTGAGCCGCCGTCTGGGAATTGACAAGCTTTCCGAATATGCTTCAATGTATGGTTTTGGTCAGCATACCGGAATAGAAACCGGCGATTATGCTGGTGCAATTGCAAATCCGGAAAGATTTAATGAAATTGGTCTTGACTGGACAGTAGGTCAGGTCCTTCAGGCTGGAATCGGTCAGTCAGAAGTTGCGGTAACTCCCCTTCAGATGGCTGTTCAGGCTTCAACAATTGCAAATCAGGGAGTCAGATATGAACCTCATCTGGTAAACAGTATTTATGATTATTCAATGACAGAAAAAATTGAAGACCATGAACCTGTAATTGCTGAACAGATAAACCTTAATTATGATTATGTATATGATTATATTACACAAGGTATGGTTTTAGCATCAGGCAATAATTTCCCGGCAGAATATTCTCTTTCAAATCTGGGTTTTGATGTAGCAATTAAAACAGGTACTCCACAGAACTGGCGTAACGGTGAGGAACTTACAGACAGTGCGTTTATCGGATTTGCTCCTGCATATGACCCTCAGATTGCATTTGCCGGAATAATAGAAGGCGGCGAATATTCTAAATATATGATCAGAAGCATTATTCAGGCATATTACAAAAATTTTCCCGAAAACGGTACGGCAAACGGCATGGATAACATTAATTTCCTTACTCCTGATACAACAACTGCCGTGACTGTTACAGATGCTGATGGCAATATTGTTTCCACACCTGAAACTCAAACTACAGTTGATACAACATCTGCAGATATATCTGAAAATGAAGATTAAAACGAGATTTTTATCTCGTTTTTCTTTTCGTCAAAACGTACAAATGTCAACATTATAAATCATTCAATTTACACGATTTTAATAATATCAACAAATTCTTCTTTGACAATCGCTCATTTTATGGTATAATATATAATGAATTAGTAAACAAAAAATAAAGAATTACAAAAATTTCTAATAAACTTAAATTACATACGATAAAAAATATCCAGGTAATGGAAAGGAAAATTGATATGACAATTGCTTTAATCGCTCATGATTCAAAAAAAGAACTCATGGTTCAGTTTTGTACCGCTTACTGCGGTATTTTATCCAAATACAATCTCTGCGCAACCGGAACAACCGGAAAACTTGTAAGTGAAGCTACCGGACTGGAAATTGCACGCTACCTCAGTGGAAAACAAGGCGGCGGTCAGCAGATAGGTGCCAGAATTTCATGTAATGAAATTGATGTGCTTCTGTTTTTCAGAGATCCTATTAACCCTAAGGCAAATGAACCTAATGACATTAACCTTTTAAGATTATGTGATGTTCATAATGTACCGGTGGCAACCAATATTGCTACTGCTGAAGCTCTTATTCTCGCTCTTGAAAGAGGAGATCTTGACTGGCGTGAGATTGGTAACCCGCGCATATAAATCATTCCTTAAGGAACGATTAAATAATACGGTTTTTAATTGCTTCTTTATCAATTCTTAACCGTTATTCTATATATATTTATGAATGGAGATTCTTATGGCACTTACTATTAAAAGACCAAATGGTACTGAAGACGTAATTCCTAAAAACATATATAAATGGCACACTGTTGAACGTGCAGCCAGAGAGGCTGCTTCCGGATACGGTTTCAGGGAAATACGCATTCCTACATTTGAAAATACTGAACTTTTCCAGCGATCTGTAGGAGAAACAACAGATGTAGTACAAAAGGAAATGTATTCGGTTATTGCAAAGGAAACTAAATTTACTCTGCGTCCGGAAGGGACTGCCGGAACAATCAGAGCACTGATGCAAAACGGTCTTTTAAACGAAGCAATGCCACAGAAAGTATTTTACATACTTTCCTGTTTCAGGCACGAACGCCCTCAGGCAGGGCGTCTGAGAGAATTTCACCAGTTCGGAGTTGAAATGGCTGGAAGCAGTCTGCCAAGTGCTGACGCTGATATTATTTCTCTTGCAAGTGATATAATTAATACTCTGGGCATTAAAAATACAGAGCTGAAAATTAATTCCATAGGCTGTCCGAAATGCCGTGCAGAATATCATAAGGCTCTGAAAAAATATTTTGAAGACAAAAAGGATAAGCTTTGCGAAACATGTCAGTCAAGACTGGAAAAAAATCCTATGAGAATTTTAGACTGCAAAAGTCCTGTATGTTCTGAAATTGCCAAAGATGCTCCTCTTATTCTGGATTATCTTTGTGATGAATGTGCAGAACATTTTGAAAAGCTTAAATTTTATCTTGATAATCTTGATATTAAATACACTGTTGATCCTAAAATAGTAAGAGGTCTGGATTATTACACAAAAACTGTATTTGAATTCGTTACCACTGATATTGGTGCTCAGGGAACCATATGCGGCGGCGGAAGATATGATGGACTTATCGAACAGCTGGGCGGTCAGAAAACTCCTGCTTTAGGATTTGCCATGGGTCTTGAAAGACTTATTATAACGATGGAAAATCAGGGAATTTCCTTTGACAGTGATATGGGATGTAATCTTTATATTGCTCCAATGGATGATAATGCTGTACCTCATGCAATGAAGCTTGCAAAAAGCCTTAGAGACGAGGGTTTCTGGGTTGAATATGATGTTGTGGGAAGAGGTCTGAAATCTCAGATGAAATACTCGGACAAACTTGGAGCAACATTTACAATGGTTCTTGGCGATAATGAAATTACAAGTAAAAAAGCCAGACTCAAAAATATGAAATCCGGAGAAGAAATTGAAATTGCACTTGACAGCTCATTTGTTCAGAATTTCTCAAATATAGCTGTCGGTGAAATGTTTAACGGAGTACTAGAAGATATATAATGAAAAAAGACTTTTTAAAAAAAATTTCTCCTGTAATATTTTCATTACTTATTATATTTGCTTTGATTTTATATATAATTTATATAATCAAAGCAGATAGTATACCTCCTGTTACAACAGTAATATTTGTCATACCGCTTATAATATCAATCGGATTTATTATCTATATGATGATTATGAGAATTATTTCTATTGTACGGACAAAACATGAAAATTCAGATAATTCAGATAAAAATAAATAAACAACATTTTAGCGTGAGAAATCACGCTAAACTTTATAAAAAAGGATTGCCGTTTAAACGGCAGAATGGAGAACACTATGGCTGATAATATGAATGGCTTAAAACGTACGCATTACTGCGGCGAAGTTACAGAAGAAGGAATTGAAGTTACAGTAGGCGGATTTGTACAGAAAATCCGTGATCTGGGAAATCTAATCTTCATTGATTTAAGAGATAAAACCGGTATTGTACAGCTCGCATTTAATGATACAACAAGCAGAGACATTTTTGAAAAAGCCGCTTCATGCAGAAGTGAATTCGTTCTAATGGCAAAGGGTACTACTGCTAAACGTGCAAGTGTCAATAAAGAAATAAAAACCGGGGAAATTGAAATTATTGTTTCAGACCTGCGTATACTCGCAAAGGCACAGACACCTCCTTTTGAAATAACAAATGAAACTAAAGTCAACGAGGAACTAAGACTGAAATATCGTTATCTTGACCTGAGAAGACAGCCTTTACAGCATAATTTAATTATGCGCCATAAAATTGCCAAGGCTGCAAGAGAGTATTTTTATGCAAACGACTTTGTTGAAATTGAAACTCCGATGATGATGAAATCAACTCCCGAAGGAGCAAGGGATTACCTTATTCCGTCAAGAGTTCACAACGGTAAATTTTATGCACTTCCACAGTCTCCTCAGATTTATAAGCAGCTTCTTATGGTTGCAGGTATGGACAGATATATCCAGCTTGCAAGATGCTTCAGAGACGAGGACTTAAGAGCAGACCGTCAGCCGGAATTTACTCAGATCGACCTTGAAATGTCCTTTGTAGATGTGGAAGATATTCTTTCAATGACTGAAGGATTTATAAAGTATCTGTTTAAAAATGTACTCAATATGGATATTACTACTCCCCTGCCTCGTTTAAGCTATACTGAAGCCATGGAACGCTACGGTTCAGACAAGCCTGATACACGTTTTGACATGGAAATACAGGACTTTTCAGAACTTGTCAAGGACTGTGGATTCGGTGTATTTGCAGACGCAGTTAAAAACGGCGGAAGTGTAAGAGCAATTGTTGCTAAAAATTCTGCATCTGTTCTTACCAGAAAAGAAATTGACAAACTGACCGAAATGGTCAGAGGAATCGGTGCTAAGGGACTTGCCTATGTAAGATGGGTCGATGAAAAGCCGTCATGTTCATTTGCTAAATTTTTCAGCGAAGAAGAACTGAATGCAATTCTTACAAAAATTGGCTGTGAAAAGGGTGATACGGCTCTTATTATTGCTGATAAAAATAAGGTTACGCTTCCTGTACTGGGTGCACTGAGACTTCATGTTGCAAAGAAACTTAATATTATTCCGGAAGATAAATTTAATTTCCTGTGGATCACTGAATTCCCGTTCTTTGAATATGATGAAGAAACAAACAGCTATGTTGCTATGCATCATCCTTTCACAATGCCCAAAGACGAATGTATTCAATACCTTGAATCTGCACCTGAAAAGGTCTTTGCAAAGGCATTTGATCTTGTACTTAACGGCACAGAACTGTCTTCAGGTTCAATCCGTATAACCGACTATGAACTTCAGCAGAAAATGTTCCAGGCTTTAGGTCTTTCAGATGAAGAAATCGAAGCTAAATTCGGTTTTCTTGTTGAAGCTTATAAATATGGTGCGCCTCCGCACGGCGGTCTTGGTATCGGTCTTGACAGACTTGCAATGGTTATGCTCCATGCTGAAAGCCTGAGAGATGTTACAGCATTCCCAAAGGTACAGAACGCAAGTGAGCTTATGTCTGAATGCCCGTCTCCTGTTGATCAGGAAAGTCTTGATGTACTTGGAATTGATGTTGTAAAAAAAGAAAATGATGAAAAGTAAGATTTTCTTCATTATGCTGTGCAATGCTTTGCTTTTATGCGGCTGCACAGAAAATAATACAAGTATAACTGTCTCCTCTGAAAATAAAGTTTATGAAACCGTTTCCAAAGAGGAGACATTTTCGTCAGTCATAGAAAAAACTACTTCTCCAACATCTACTACAACCATACCAAACAAGATAGAAGAAGATCCTTTCTTTGATCACCGACAATACCGCTATGACGTTGAATGCGATTTCGTACAGTTTATCAGTGACGAAACCGAAATTTACGCAGAAGACGGCACATTGCTCGGACCTATAACTGTCGAATATCCACAGGTTATAACTGATGATGAAAAAGTAAATAATAAAATAAACAGTACATATAAAGAGTACATGGACTATGTTATGCTGTGTAATACCCCTTTCTTTAATTTAGAACATATTTATGAAAATTATGAAGAATGGGGTGCAAAATATCATTTAATTGACGGTGTAACTTCTGACCTGACTTATATTGACGACAAATATATCAGTTTCCGTGATTATCATATGTTTATGGGTACCAGTGCTGCCCACCCAGCCCACGCCTACACTGCCCATACCTTTTCCCTTAAAACTGGTGATTTACTGACAATTGAAGATCTATTTAATGAAGATTTTATTCATTTTGCAGAAAAATATATTGTCAATGATCTTAATGAAATTGATTATCGTTATCATTATAGAGAATATAATTTATTTTTATTACCTGTCAGAGATAATGTTGATGAAAAGCTTAAAAACAACGAATGGTATTTAACCCCAGATGGATTTACCATTATATTTGCTCATAGTGAATTAACCGCTTACGCATTGGGAACTTTTTCATCAACAATTCCATGGAAGCTTATAAGTGAATATATGAAAGACCCCGGAAATTTATAATTTCCGGGGTTTTAATTAATCGCAAATTATTTTAAAGCACACTGTTTTTTCATTAATCAGCGGACGGTTATATTTGAAATAAACTTCTCCGCTGAATTCAGATTTAATCTTTGAATTAATCGTTCCATCAAGAGGATTCAATATTTCACCCAGTATGTCACCTGCATCCACATGACTGCCAATTTTCAATGCAGAACGAAATATACCGCTGCAATCAGAACGAATCTGTGAAATGCTTGATTCAAGAACAATTTCTGTATCATAATATTTCCTGATTTTTTTATTTATGATACCTGTATTTGACATAAATCTTAAAATTGCTGTAACGGCTTCCTGAGCAGATTCCTCATCAATATAATCTGTAGCATTTGTATAAACTGAAAAGGCCTTTGTTTCCCATATCTGCCAGTTATAATTAAGTGTCGTTGTATCATACGGACGAGGCTTCCTGACAATTCCATACTGAAACCCAAAAAGCTTCATAAGCTCTTTATCTGTAAAACCCGTTTCCATTATTTTCACATGCGGAAGAAAATTACCTTCCTGATAAAAGCTTGCCATCTGAATACCGTATTCATAACCCTGAATCCCATTGAATACGCCGTCAGCAATACGCTGAGTAGTTTCACCTAAATTATATCCCGGAAACATTCGGTTAATATCTGTATTATCCATTGCCCAGAAACGCTTACCAATATTCATAGAATAATAATTAACACATGGAACTACAAGAATTTCATGTCCCTTAACAATCTGTCCATTTTCTTCAAGAAACTTAAGCTTTTGTACAAGCTGTGAACATACGTACATCTGCTGGATTTCATTTCCCCTGAATGCACCTATAACCGCTATAGATTTTTTACCGCTGCCAAATCTGAATCCGGTTACATCCAGACTTTCACGATAAGGAGATTTAAGGGAATAAATAATATCCTTTACCACTGCTGATCATCTCCCTCCATGTTAATATCGTCAGGCTTGTCATTTAAAATCCTGGCAAGGAGCGAACCGCCGTATACAATAGGATATTCTCTGAGAGTAAATATCATGCCGTCGCAGACTGCTGTAATTTCCGCTTCCACTTCACTGGTCAGCGGATTTAAAACATCCCCTATATGTTCACCTTTTTTTACATGATCCCCAAAACCTGCAATAGGTACAAAAATTCCGGCTGCTTTTGAATTAACAAATCCAACGGCTCCGTTAAGAGAAATTAAAGGCTCTCTTACAGAAGGAATTTCCCCCTTCCACATTCCAAGATTAGCCATAAGGTTAATAATTCCGTCAAAAAGCTGATAACAATATTCCTCTGTTATCCTCATTCCTACACCCATTTCTACTACAAGGGTTTTCGTTCCTCTTGAATTAAGACTATGAGCCAGAGTGGATTCCAATACTGTAGCTGATTCATGTACCCATATAAAATCTACATTGAGCATTTTTGCATAAGGTACAAGAGTTTCAGCAGTAGGCACACTTATTCGTATCTGAGGAAGCTCCTTTAGAAAAATATTGCTAGAATGAACATCAATACAAATATCAGCTCCCATTATATCATCAATTACCCCAGCACATAATGTTTCCATCATTGTACCATCCTTTGAACCCGGAAAAAGTCTGTTCATATCAATATCAAAAAGCGGTATTCCTCTTGTTATAGAATCAATTCCCATAGGATTAAGTGCAGGATAAATATCAACTGTTCCGTCCAGAAGTGATATATTTTCTTTAAGATATTTTCCAAGAAGGTAAACAAGATATTGTCCTTCAAGTTCATCTCCGTGTATTCCGGTTACGACGCAAATACGTTTTTTACTGTTTCCATTGGATATACTGGACTTTTGTATTTTCAGTTTTTCATTTACTGCCAGCATAGATTCTGTTACTGTTTCTATCATTTTTTCAGCTCCATTTGATTTTAATTTATACCAGACCAGAACTTATCAGCTGAAGCTGTCTGGTATATGCCCCAAACATAACTCCCCTGTCAATTGCACAGTCCCTGAAATCACGTCCCTGTGAAAGAGCAAGATAGCTGTCATTTACATCACAGTTATTTGTCGGATCATATCCGAACCAGCTTTCACCGTCCCAGACATCAATCCAGCTGTGAGTTTCCCCGTCACAGCTTGCAAGTCCTGCTTTATAACGACATGGAATACCGTTCATTCTAAGTAATGAAAGCATAATATGAGAAAAATCCTGACAAACGCCTTTTTTCAGTACAAATGCTTCATTTGCAGTTGTTTTGGTATCAGTAATATTTTTCACATAGGAAAAGCATTCAGAAAGCTTTTTTGAAAAATAAATCGTTTTTTCATAAGGTGTTTTTGCATCGCATTGCTCCATGAGCATATTATAAAATATTTTCAGTTCATCTCCGGGTTTGGTATAATCTGACTGATATCTGTAACACGGCATAAAATCATGAGTTTTTGTAAAGCTGTCAATTTCTGCTTCACCTTTTACCTCAAAATCAAGAAATCTGTGTTCTTTTTTTAAATATCCACTGATTACTGTATTTCCGAATGCATCGACTGTTTTCTGAGTTGAAACAAACGGTAAAATATCAAGCTCACAGAAAATAATCTTCTGACTTTCATTTTCAAGTGGAATACATCTTAAAGCAAATGTATGATCATACACATTGTTATCAAATGTCAGCTTAGTCTGAAAATTAAATTTCACTTTTTTCATGTCAATCTCTCCTTGTTTTAGAAGTCGTACTTATTTTTACTGTTCAAATAAATTACCCAGACTTTTCAGAATTTCATTAAGATTCTGGATATAATTATCTTCCAGACCCATAGCTTCAACAAGAACAGAAAGCTGTTTGGTATTATAACGGTACGGCGTATTTTTGGGAACTTTTCTGAGATTATCGCAAAGTCTGTCAAATTCCATACTGATATCGGCAAATGGATATCTCAGACGATAATACAAGTCAAGACGTTCAACGCATTTTCCGCATTTGATAATAGTTTTTATTTCTTCATCATAAATATAATCCTCAATACAGCCCCAGAATCCAAATAAAATATCTTCAAGCGGAAGCAGTGCATAAAGCAATCCATGAGGCGTATCCTTTATCTTTTCCAGAGTATCCATACCCATCTGGATAAATGACAGTGCCTCAGTAGAAATATCCTCTCGCAAAACAATACCATTATCATAGGCTCGTTCCAGACTATAGGCAACAGAGTTCTGATTTTCCTTGTCAAACAAAAAGCTTTTAAGAAAATCAGCCTTATTGCCGTAGGTATCCTCAATTCCAAAGCATTCAAGATATTGCTGATACATATCCGGTTTCTCATCAATCATTTTATCATATTGTTTTTCCAGTGCTTTCAAGGTTGTGAATACTCTTTCTGTGTAACGTCCAAGCCAAAAAAGCCTGTTTCCATGTTCTATCGAGATAGTACCCATGTGTCCTTAAAGCCTCCTCCCTGTGATGAATTTACTACAAATGAATCCGGATTTCTTGAAAATCTTGTCAGTCCCGAAGCCCAGACTCTTGTTGTTTCTCCTGATAATATAAATGCTCTTAAATCAGCTTTTCTCATAACCTCTTCCCCGTTATCCATAATCGGAAGGTCAAGAAAGTCAATAACCTCCTGAGCTATAAAACGGCGGGGTTCTCTTATAATAGTAGCTTTAAATTCTTCAAGCTTTTCTTTTGTTAACTCACTGCCGAACACGACTCCATACCCTCCGGCTTCAGCCACATCCTTAATAACAAGCTTGTGAATATTTTCAAGCACATATTTTTTATCCTCTTCATAAAAAGGAAGATATGTAGGAGCATTTTTCAATATAGGTTCTTCACCCAGATAATATTTTATCATTTTAGGCACAAAATAATAAATTCCCTTATCATCAGCAACACCATTACCCGGTGTATTTATTACAGCCACATTTCCGCTTCTGTAGCTTTCCATCAGATTCGGAATACCTATAAGAGATTCAGGAAGGAATGTAAGCGGATCAAGATATTCATCAGAAATTCTTCTGTAAAGTGCACCTACTCTTTCTTTTCCGCCGGAATAGGTTTTATAGTAAAGCATATTGTCTTCAACAAAAAGCTCATCATTCTGAACCAGTACTGAACCTGTAAGCTCTGCAAGATATGAATGCTCAAAATATGCGGCATTATATCTTCCGGGAGTAAGAATAGCATTTATTCCTCCGCAGTTAACATAATCCATAGTATCTTTTAAAAGTTTTGCATAATTTCTGTTATCCACTATTGAATTGCTGGAAAATACTTTCGGGGACGCAACACGAGTCAGCTCTCTTGCTATCAAAGGATACGAAGCACCTGAAGGAATCCTTAAATTATCCTCCAGAATATACCATTCGTTATCCTTTCCCTGAACAAGATCTATTCCTGAAATATGGCTGTAAATTTTTCCGGGAGGAGTTATCCCCTCGCACTGCGGAAGATATCCGCTTGAAATGTACACAAAATCTTCCGGAACAATTCCATCTCTGATAATATTTTTTTCATGATAAATATCAAAAAGGAACATATTCAAAGCATCAACACGCTGAATAAGTCCCTTTTCAATACCTTTAAAATCTTCTGCAGTAATAATTCTGGGTATCGGATCAAAAGGGAACAACTGCTCTTTAAAAGTTCCATTCTTGTAAATTCCAAACTTTACTCCGTATCTTCTCAGCAGCATATTAATTTCATCTGCGTTGCCAACCGGTGTACTGGCTGCATTGGTTTTCAGCATTGTTTCTGTCATTTGAATCACATCCTAAATGTTATTTAATAATTTTGAATATAAAAAAAGGCACTCCGTTTTTACGGAGCACCTTTGCTTCAAAAATTATCTTTAATACCATAATACGCCTTTTTTTCAGAAATGTCAAGAGAAAATATAAATATTTATTATTTTTAATATAATAAGTCAGCTAAGCTCAATAATTTCATCGAACATGTTATCAATCTCATTTTTTATTTGTTCTATTTCAAGGCATTTTTTATTCATAAGTTCAAAATCAGAATAAACTTCCTCATGAGTTATTTCTTCCTGAAGCTTGTCCATCAAAGACTGCTTCACATCAATAAGCTCTTCCAGTTCCCTTATACGGTTTCTCTTTTTAGCTTCAAGGCTTCTCTGTTCCTTTGACTTATAAGCTTTAACACTTTTTTCACGTGCCTCCTGCTCTGCTCTGGCACGCTTTTCACTGTCAATAATCTGCTGCCTTTCAATATCACGTTTTTTATTTACTTCCAGATAGTAATCAAAATCACCATTATACATTTCTGTACCGTCACACCTGATCTCCAGGATTTTCTGAGCAATTTTGTTAAGCAGATATCTGTCATGTGATACAAATATTACTGTTCCGTCATATTCAGCAAGTGCCTGTTCGATAGCCTCTTTCGCAGCAAGGTCAAGATGATTTGTAGGCTCGTCAAGAATAAGTACATTTCCCTTTTCAAGCATCATCAAAGCAAAGCATACCTTTGCTCTTTCTCCGCCGCTTA
>NZ_JBJFHN010000143.1:0-26355 GCF_051893655.1 Porcipelethomonas sp.
ATTGTTAATAAAGAAATTCAGTATTATTTCTTTTTGTTTTGTTTTATAATCTGATGGTCTCACTTTAAGCCTCCAAATTAAAATTGATAACCAGTTTCAATTTTAGCATATTAATTATACTTTGTCAAGACAAAAAAATAACCCCGGAGTCAGTTCAAACTCCGGGGAAATGAATATTAATTTTATAATTATTTCTGAGGTCCTAATTCAGACTCTTGGAATACTTCAAGAACAACACTTGTAATATCAGATGAATCTGTCAGGTCAATAAGTCCCTTTCCGTTTTCATCGAAATCATAGTGTGCATTAGCATTTTCACGTGCTGTAGCATTTATAAGAGAATATTCTGTCGGGCTGAGAAGGTATTTATTTAATAATACGACGTCAGCAGCTGAA
Organism: Porcipelethomonas sp.; assembly: GCF_051893655.1. Taxonomy (NCBI): domain Bacteria; kingdom Bacillati; phylum Bacillota; class Clostridia; order Eubacteriales; family Oscillospiraceae; genus Porcipelethomonas; species Porcipelethomonas sp. The sequence continues at coordinate 397 of NZ_JBJFHN010000143.1, forward strand.
ACATTACCATCAAGGTTTACATCACCGTATTTTACCAAGTTCCAGTCAATTTCACCATCTGGATCGACTGTAGTAACAGTTGTAGTGGTAATTACGGGTGTTGTAGTAGTTACTGATGTAGAAGTTGTAGCAGCAGCTTTAACAATAACTGTAATTACTGTTTCCTGACCTTCAGGAGTTGTAACTGTAATTGTGCCTGCTCCAGCTGCTAAAGCTTCAACATTACCGTTTTCATCAACTGTGAAATATGTACCTCCGGTTGCAGCAGCAGCTTCAAATGTACAGCCAGTAACATTTGTTTTAAGCTGAGCTGTTTCGCCTACTGTAAGATTAAGTTCTGAAGGTGTAACTTCAAGTTCAGCTTCCTTGCTCTGGAATGTATAGAAATCAACTGAGTCAAGTGTAACGCTTGCAATTTCATTGCCTTCAGCGTCACCGCCATACCAGTAACCAAACATTACATTTCCTAAATCAGATATTAGATCCACATCACTTCTGACAACCTCAGGGAGAATCCACATAATTTCATATGATGTTCTGCTTGAGTCGTCAAGTACTGTAATATTATTTGGCTGATACCAACCATCTGTAGCAAGTGCATTTTCGAGATCAACTGAGATGCCTACACCAAACTGCATTTTTTCGAGGTTTGATCCTGAAACTGTAAATTTAATAGCAGAAAGCTTATCTCTTTCTTTGAGACCTAAATCAGCCAGATTTATTTTAATCTGATTTGTTGTGTCTGAACCTGTTGTAAGCTTCTGGTTTGTTTTCTTAGTAATAGTTGTGTTGTAAGGAACAGTCATTGTTCTTGTGTATGTACATGAAGCACCAGTAAGTTTAACTGTTTCAATCTCTGCATATTCTTCAGTATCCTGCTGTCCATACCAGAACTGGAAACCTACTGAATCAGTTGCACCCTTTGTTACATATTCCTGAACACTTGCAGGTACATCCCATACAAGCTTTGCATATGTTCCAACACCTTCAACGGTATAGCCTGTGCCATAGTCATCAATCAGGAAATCGCCGCCATATGTTTCAACGTCTTGTTCACCCTGGTCATTATACCAATAACCGTTCTTTCCTTTAACCTTTTCTGTATCGGCAGGGGAACCAGGTGTTACATTAATACCACCGCCATACATGAATCTCTTCATATCAACTTCAGATTCAACTATGTAATTGAATGACTGGAATGTAACATTTTCAATTTCTTCAATTCCGAATTCTGTGAATTTGAACTTATGAGAATTGATCGGAGAATCATCAGTCAGTACCGGAGCGTCCGGATCAGTATTGATTGGCTGATACATTTCTTCGTCATAACCTGCTGTAAGGAGATAACTAAAAGGTTCAGAAATTTCAGCAGTCAGTGTAGATGTAATGTCAGCGGTTCCGTCACCATTGTCCTTGAATGTGCATGTACCGCTCTTGTTGTTCTTAGTAACAATAGGATCTGATGTGCTTCCTCCACCTGTTGTTCCTGAAGCATCCATTTCCATTGTTGTTAATGTAAATTCTTCATTTGTCTTAGGATACCAGATACCTACATCAACGCCAGTAACGCTTGATTTGTCAATTGTACTTGGAATAGTATATGTAACTGAGAATTTACCATTAGTTGGCGTTACTTTTATTTCACCGTCGGTAACATCTGTCCACCAAGGTGAACTATTAATCGTAAAACCTGAAATGCCGACAGTAACTTCATTTGTAAAATCGGTTTCAAAATTAAATGTGAGTGTTTTGGTCTCAGTTCCAAGAGTAACCGGAACCTGAGTATTTTTCTTTGAATCCGAAGTTGTCAAACCATCTGCAATGAGTGTTTTGTTTACACTGATTGTAGTAGCCGCAGTAACGCTATTAAATGATGTAACAGCCGGAGTAATAAAGGCAGTAGCAATCATTGCAGCACTTATTACAGCTGCTTTGATTCTGCCAGCAAACTTTGTTTTAACCATAAATAATCATCCTTTCAATAATATTTAATTTCACACCTCTTGCTGATATCTTTATTATAACACATTTTTTCAAGAAAATGTGAATAAATTGTGAACAAAATGCATATTTATTAAAATTTGTATTAAAATATTTTTGTTGATTTTTGTGCATTTTATACAAATATTTACAACATTTTAAAATATGAGTAGCAAAACTCATTAATTATGACAAACTATAATCTTAATTACTTAATCTTGCAAATTGGGCATATTTGTGGTAAAATAAGATAAAATAATGTTCAGGAGTGGGAAATATGAAAATTGTTCTGGCGTCATCTTCTCCGAGAAGAAAAGAACTGCTGAAATTGCTGTTTGATGATTTTTCTGTAAAGCCATCCGGTGCAGCGGAAAATATTCCGGATGAAATTAAGGCAGATACTGTTGCAGAATATCTGGCTGTAAAAAAGGCAGAATCCATAATTCGTGAAACTGATGAACTGGTAATCGGATGTGATACCTCTGTTGTAATTGATAATACAATATTAGGCAAGCCTGATAACGAACAGGAATGCAGGAAAATGCTTTCGTTGCTGTCCGGGAAAATTCATCAGGTGTATACAGGTGTGTGCATTATTTATAAAAACAATCGGATTTCATTTACTGAAAAAACCGATGTAGAATTTTATGAACTTACAGGTGATGAAATTGAAAGCTATATCCAAACCGGTGAACCTTTTGACAAGGCAGGAGGATATGGGATTCAGGGAAGGGGAGCTTTGCTGATAAAATCCATTTCCGGTGATTATTTTAATGTTGTAGGTCTGCCGGTTTCACGTCTTAACAGGGAACTGAAGAAAATATTTTAAAAAATGTCCTGCATAATTTTATGCAGGACATTTCATTTTTATAACCGTTTATGCTACTTGTTCATTATCTGATTTTATATCAGTGCATGTCTGATCATTTTCTGTTTCTGAATCATCTTTTTTAAATGAATTTTCCCATTCATCAAACCGTTTCATAACTTCGTCATATGTTTTTCTTGTTATTTCAGGCATGCTGTCAAGATCTTTTCCAAACATTTCCGATGCTCCGTTAAATCCTTTGATAACGGCATCTTTAAGCAGTGAGATTTTTGATGAATCATCTCCGGCAAGTGCCTTTGCCATGTCAAGAATACGACCGGAAACTGAATCAACGGAATATTCTCCGCCGTCTGAAATTGATTTTTCAGCTTCAAGACGCTGTTCTTCAGTTATATGAAGATCCATGCCTCTGAAAGTAAGGTTTACCGTCTGTCCCTGTTTAGCCATCATGCTTCTGATTGTTTCCTGAAAAGCCTGAATACGTTGTTCTTCAGAATTTCTAAGCTGTTCCAGAAGAGATTCCCTGGAATAAATTCCGGTTTTATCTTTTTCTTCATCAGCTGAAGATTTAACATATGTATCCTCTCTTTTAACCTTTTCATCAGATTTTTCTTCAGCGGCTGAAGTTTTGACTGCCTGAGAAACACTGTTAATTGAATTCAGATCAGATATACTGTTTATACCTGCTATACTCATAATGCACCCCTCCATCATATCATATCAAAAGCAAATGCGTTCTTATAAAATATATATCGACTGACAAAAGAAAATATCAATACCTGATACGGATATTTTAATGTATAGGATTTATCATCAGTTTCAGTACAGACTGAATAATTGCTGCTTTAATCTGTGAATCATCAGCATTTTCTATTATGTCATCCATATCATCTGTTTTAACGGCAATATATTTTGTTTCAAGTGAATTGAGAGTAAGAGCCATAACTGTATACCGGCATCCGTTGCAGTGGCAGCAGTGAAATTTATCAAAAATATCATCAAATCTGTCTTTCATAAGTTCCTCATTGATATTAATGACTTCATATTCAGAATAGTCACCGTCTTCATCGTCATCAGCATTCTTTTTTGATGATTTTTTAGTACTCTTTCCGGCAGATTTTTTTGCAGCCTTTAAACGAGTTTTAGACTTTGGCTTTTCTTCTATTTCTTCTTCATCTTCCTCGTCATCATCTTCATCAATTATTTTTTTTGATTTTTTTGACGGAGCTTTTGAACGTGTTTTGGTCTTTGGTTTTTTCTCAATCTCTTCCTCGTCTTCCTCGTCTTCGTCTTCATACTCATCTTCGTCATCATCTTCATCAATTATTTTTTTAGATTTTTTTGACGGAGCTTTTGAACGTGTTTTAGTCTTTGATTTTTTTTCAATCTCTTCTTCGTCTTCCTCGTCTTCATCTTCATACTCATCTTCGTCATCATCTTCATCAATTATTTTTTTAGATTTTTTTGACGGAGCTTTTGAACGTGTTTTAGTCTTTGATTTTTTTTCAATCTCTTCTTCGTCTTCCTCGTCTTCATCTTCATACTCATCTTCGTCATCATCTTCATCAATTATTTTTTTGGATCTTTTTGACGGAGCTTTTGAACGTGTTTTAGCTTTTGGCTTTTCCTCAATTTCTTCATCATCGTCTTCGTCATCATCTTTTAGCTTTGCAGATGTTCTGGAAGCTGCTTTGGTACGTTTTTTAGGCTTTAATTCCTCCTCATCATCATCTTCATCTGCAATTCTGGATTTGGTTCGGGTCTTTGATGCTGTTTTAGCTCCTGCCGCTTTTTTTCTGGGTGTCGGTTTTACTTCATCATCATCGTCATCATCATTAGATTTATTAAGTGACGGCATTATTTTATTAAACATTACTTCTTTATCAATTTCCTGTTTTGTTTTTCTTGCCATTTATTTACACCTCATTATCAATCATCATCATCGGAATTGATTTTTTAAATAATTTCAGTTGAAATTTTATCATAATCCTTTACTCCGGAACATTTCGGACAGTAAGAATAAATGTCTGTTTGCAGAGAATGAGCTTCAGCAAGTTTCGGAGAATTTCTGACATTTGTATTAAAAATAGGAATATCAAGATTATCTGAAATCATCTGAGCCGTTCCAAGAGCTTCTTTATGAAGCTTTGAACGCTTATTGTACTTATTTATAAGTATGCCCATAATTGAAAGCTCCGGATTGGAAGCTTTTTGAACATACTCTATTGTTTCGTATACCTGGACAAGTCCCTGAAGACTGAAAATATCAGGCAGCATAGGTATTATCACATAATCACTTGCAGACAATGCATTAATTGTTAAAAATCCAAGTCCGGGCGGCGAGTCGATAAAAATGTAATCATACTTGTCATCTACAACGCTTAAGATATTTTTTAATATGAATTCTCTGTTTTTACCGGTAAATTCCAGTTCTGCTCCTGTCAGAAGAATATTGGACGGGATAATATCTGTCATAGATGTATGCTGAATGCAGGAGGTTACCCGTACTCTTCCGGTAATTGCGTCGTATACAGTCGGAGAATCGTTGCTGTCAGCACCTGTACTGAAAGAGAGGTTTCCCTGAGGATCCATATCAACGCAGAGCACACGGTTTCCAAGTTTGTTAAAAGATGCAGCAAGAGCGTTTACAGTTGTTGTTTTACCCACTCCGCCTTTTTGTGTTATAATAGAAAAGACAATGCTCAAAATGTCACCTCCGGCATAACGACATAAGATTGCATAATTATTCATAATAAATTTAATAATTACATTATATCAGAAAATCAACTGATTTTCAACAGTAAAATGAATTTTCTTTAAAAAATAATTTAAAAACCTTTGCGGGGACTATTTAATTTTATGAAAAACAACCGAATAAATATATTAGAGTAGTGTGATGATATTATATTGAAAGGGGCGGTTTTATGAATATTAATACCAATATTTACAAACAGTATGTAAAATCAGGAAATTCCTGCAGCCGTTTGAAATATAACTATTCCAGCGGAGAAAAAGTTTCATCATCTTCAAAAACTGATTCGTTTTCTTTAAGCTCAGAGGCCTCTATGTTCAGAGAATGCGGAAAGACTATAAAAAATGCAGTGGCAGAAATAACCTCTCCTGCTTCTGATGACAGAATAGCCTCACTTAAAAGCCGCATTGAAAATGGAAATTATTTTGTATCATCCGGTCAGATAGCAGATGCGATTCTTGACAGACTGGTTTAATGGGAGAACACTAAAATGGAAAATTTTAATGAATTTTATGATTTTATGAATTCATATACAGTGTTTCTTGAGGAAACCGCTGAAAAAGAAAAAGAAAAACTCAGCGCATTGCTTTCGGATGATCTTAAAAGAATTGAACATTGCCTTAATGAACATCAGTCTACTATTAAGAGAACTGAAAAGTTTGAACAGGAGCGTGAAGAGCTTCAGAACAGACTGGGTATCGGCGGACTGACTTTTAAAGAGATTATTGCAGCTCATGAAGATCCTGAGGAAAAAAGCATGCTGGAAAAGCTTTATACAAGATTTAAAGTTGCTGTGGACAATGTGAAGCATGCTAATAAAACTTCTTTACAGGTAGCACAGATGAATCTGAAAATCTTGGAAGAGATAATGCCGTCCGGTGTGACGGATGCAAAGTGCTATGATACCAAGGGAGTTTCTTCCAGCAGAAAAAATATAGGAATTCTTAACACAAAAATTTAATTGTTTTTATAATAGGAGGTAAATGGATTGAGACCGACATTTTTAGGCTTTGAAGCCGCAAAGACCGGGGTTTTTGCAAGCCAGAAAGCACTGGATATTGTAGGACATAATCTATCAAATATCAATACTGAAGGGTATACACGTCAGAGAGTAGATCAGGTATCTCAGTCTGTTGCAGGTTATAATAACAGACTTAAACCGGATCTTGCATCACTTTCCGGCATGGGAACATATGTCGAAGGTGTATCACAGCTCCGTGATGAAAGACTTGACAATGCATACCGTAATGAATATGTAAATGCAGGATTTTATAGTCAGCAGTCAACAATGCTGACAGATATTGAATCTATTATGCAGGAACTGGAAGTCGGAACGGATGGAAACGGATACGGACTGAGCTATGCTGTAAAAAGTCTTTATACTGCTCTGGAGGACTTTTCATATAATGCAGATTCTGAAACTGATGCCAATGTATTTGCCAATGCAGTATCTAATGTCACACAGACATTGAATCGTCTTTCTGAAAATCTTACAAAATCTGCAAATCAGTATAAAGAAGAACTTCAGATAAAGGCTGATGAAGTAAATACAATGCTTTCAGATATTGCAGATCTTAATGCAAGCATCAGACGTTCGATTGCTTCAAATAATTATACCGATCAGTATGGCCCTAATGAACTTAAAGATCAGAGAAACCTTCTCCTTGATAAGCTGTCATATTATGGAGCACTCAGGGTAGAAGAACAGAATGACGGTACAATTACTGTGGAAATGAATGGTCATAAATGCGTCTGGGATACAGAATATGATACAATTAATTATCAGGAAAACAATAATAATACAGTTCAGCTTAACTGGAAAAGCGATGGAAGCAATGCAGCAAAGGATAATGGTGCATTTAAGGCAACAGTCGATATTTTAAACGGAAGAGGAATAGGCGTCACAAGCTCTACTGAATCTACTGTTAACGGATATCTTTACTATCAGGATAAACTTGATGCTTTTGCTGACAGACTTACAGCAGTTTTAAACAACAGTTTTCCGGAAACTTATGATGAAAACGGGAATGTGCTTACATATAAAAAGCTTGTGGGCGAAACTGTTGAAACTGAAGACGGATATGAGGTTTATCCTGATATGTTGGTTTCAGCTAAAAATATCAGTATCACAAAAGCATTATCTGATGATTCATCTTATCTTCTTAATGAGGATCGAAGTACCAATAATACACATCTTCTGGAACTTATAAACAAGCTTTCTAGTGATGATCAGACATTTACGTCTGCAAGCGATAAATTTGTTGGTACTTTTCAGGAGTTTGTTGCTGATTATACCGGTACTCTCGGAAGTGACAACAGCTATGCTGAAGGAAGATATCAGGCTTCAATGACTATGATAAATGAAATTCAGGACAACAGAGATTCTATTTCCGGCGTAAGCGAAAGTGAAGAAACTGTAAATATGATGACATATAACCGTTCATTTCAGGCTGCTGCAAGAATGATGACAGTTATGGATGATCTTCTGGATGTCATAATTAATAAAATGGCTGTTTAATATGACGGAGGTATTATAATGAGAATAACTAATAATTATATGACAAGAAATTATCTTAATAATCTTAATAATTCTTTGTCATTATATAATGAATCAGCAAATAAACTTACAACCGGTCGTAAAATCAGTAAAATGTCAGATGACGTTTCTGCTGGTACAAGAGCATTAAGCGTCAGAACTCAGTCATATAAAAATGAACAGATTCAGGATAATGTTAAAAAAGCAGGCGAAAGTCTTGATGTTGCTGAGGGTAATTTAACATCAATTAAAGATATTCTTCAGTCCGTAAACGAACAGACTATGACTGCACTGAATGGTACAAATATTTCTGCATCAAATATTTTTTCTATTAATTTTACAGCATTGAAAAATCAGGTTATTGAATTTGCTAATTGCAGATACAATAATTCATATGTACTTGGCGGAACAAATAATACATCAGCACCGTTTACTGTTGAAAATGGTGATTTGATGTACAATGGAGTCAGGGTCAATGATATTGAAAAGACAGAGGGAAAGTTTTATTCTGATGGCACTGAGGTTCCTTTCAGTGAAAGCACATATATAGATATTGGCATAGGAATGTCTGTAAAAAATGGTGTAGTTGATCCAAGAAGTGCATTTAATATGTCAGTTTCCGGTCTTGACTGTCTTGGATATGGAACATCTGAAATCACATATGAGGATATTGATGGCAATGAACATACAATGACAGTGCCAAATAATGCTTATGATATACTTGATGAAATGTCAAAATGTCTTGATGAAAAAGATTATGATAAGCTTGGAGCCCTTAATGATCATTTAAAGGAAACCCTCAATGGTCTTATTGATGAAATTGCAGATATAGGTGTCAGAACAAATTATCTGGATGTACATTATGAAAGACTGGAAGAAGAAGAATATGTACTGACTGAAATTCAGAATAATCTTGAATATATTAAAGATACTGATGAACTTATAAATAATAAGAATCTTGAATATTCATGGCTTCTGACATTGCAGTACGGAGGAAAAATTCTTCCTCAGTCTCTTATGGATTATGTTCAGTAAATTATTAATGTAAAAGGATGAATTATTTATACATCAATTAAACGAATTGTTAATATGGAGAGGTGTTTGTTATGCAATTGATCAAAATTACATCTGTTCCGCTTAAGTATACTATAAGTACGGAAAATGCCCGTTTGACAGTTCCGCAGATTGAACCGGCTGAAATGAATCAGAAAACTACTCCGCTTAAAATTAATATTGATACTGAGCCGGTTAAAATGAGAATGGATTCGTCTGAATGCTTAAAAAGTATGGGGATGAAGAGCGTAGCTGATTATGCGAAAGAAGCTCCTGCCAAGACTCAGCAAACCACAAATGAAGTTACTGCTGAATATGTTCAGATGGGGAATAAAATGACGCAGCCGGGAATGACTATTGCTGAAGTGATGCGTGAAAAGTCTTTAAGCAACACGACAATAGAAACTGTTATCGGCAGTATTCCAAGCGTTAAAATCGATATGTCATGGGAACCTGCAAGTGCTAAATTTGATGTCAGAAGAAGCAAATCAGAAACTGACTGGAAAACAGCAGCGCAGGAAATGGAATTTATCCCCAGCAGTATACGGCTGGAAATTGAACAGTATGCTGATGTAATAATCGAATATATAGGTGGACATAATTATGTTCCGCCAAGTTCGAATCCAGATTATGAGGAAAATGAATAAAAATACGACTGTTCAAATATTATCTTAATTTGAACAGTCTTTTTGCTAAAGGCAAGTATTTTGAAATGAGGTTAAAATGAAGGTTCTTACAAGAGATTTCGGAGAAGTTGAAGTTAATAATGAAGATATAATTAAATTTGAAAGTAAAATATTCGGATTTGATGAGTATAGCGATTTTATAATATTATATGATGACGATTTTAATGGTGAGTATGCATGGCTGCAGTCTGTAGAAGAACCTGGACTTTGTTTTATAATAGCCAATTCAGCGTTGATTCCGGACTATAAACCTGTATTTGAAACTGAGGCTGAAAAAGTTCTGGGGAAGGGACAATTTGAATATTGGCTTATGATGGTCGTGTCTGAGAATATTCAGGACAGTACGGTTAATCTTAAAAGTCCTATAATAATAAATCTTTGCAATAATAAAGCTATGCAATTAATTTTAGAGGATGAATATCCTGTAAAATATTATTTATTTAAATCCGGAAAGGAGAAAAAATAAAATGCTTATTTTATCCAGAAAATCCGGAGAATCACTTCTGATAAATGAAGAAATAGAAATCAAAATCATAGAAGTAAGCGGAGATAAAGTGAAAATCGGAATAGAAGCGCCTAAAAATGTTAAGATTCTGAGAAAAGAATTAAGTCAGACAATGGAAAGCAATAAGGCTTCTGCGGCAGCAATGAATCCGAAAAAGCTGTTTGACATGCTTAATGACATGAAAAAAGATGATTGAAATTAGTGAAGATATTTAATTAGTTCAAGACTTCCGAGTTTTATGAAATCAGCAAGCTCAGTCTGCTCTTTTTCTTTCAGTCTGGTAATACGGTAGATGTATTTTGTGGATTTTCCAAACATAAGACCGTTCTGAGCCAGCTGTAAATTAATATCGGATTCCTTGGAAAATACAGGACTGCCAATTCTTATTTTGAGCATATCCTCATATTCGCACATTATTCGTGACGAACGAATAACCATCTGCTTGAGGGATGTGGAGATTACAGTACAGTCGTCCCATTTATGTATAACCTTATTTTTAGAAAAAATTCCGTTTTTTACAATTGGTTTATAAATTTTAGCACGAATAAATGTGGGAATTTCAAGTACATTTTCTGCACCGGGAATCAGCGTACACTTAATTTCTACCAGTCTTAAAAGGTTTTTTGATGAAAGAAAAACTTTTCCGGTTATAATATGAGTTGACGCAATTCCTTCAAGACATATTATTTTTGCTTCAACATTAATTTTTAAAAGAGGAACAAATTGTGAAGTGAATTCTGCAAATTTTTCTTTTAAAGATACGGAAACCTGACCATATTCGGTAATATTGTCGTCCATTGATTTTAAAATGGCTTTGCAGTTAGATGGAAACATACAGAATTGACTCCTTATTTAAATTATTTTTAAAAACTATTTCTAATTATATCATATTTTTTATAAAAATGCAATTTGCAGAAAGAGATTTTATGGAAAAAGTTGAAAAAATTATAGAAAATCAAAAAAAAATTAACTCATTTATGGAAAAATATGAGGATTATACTAGAAAACTGCTGGGATGCAGTATAGATGATATAACAAAATATATTAACGCCAGAGAAGAACTGATATCTAAAATAGATATTTCCAATAAAGAAATTCTCAGCTTATGCGAAGAAAATTCTTTTGAATATATGGCGTATAAAAATTTGTGCGGAAGAGGTGAGCTGCCTGATACATATACTGAAATATTTGATTTAAGACAGAATTTTAACAGTATTCTGGCAAGAGTAAAATCTATGGAACCTGAAATAATTGAACGTATAACTATTGAAAGAGAAAAGGTTTTAAAAAAAATAAAGGAAAATAATTCCGGACAAAATGCAAAAGCTGCTAAATTTTTCAATGCGGGTATTTCATCTGGACAAAATATGTTTTTTCCGGAAAATAAAAAGCAAATTTGACTTTATTTTTTTGAGTTTATGCCGATATATATTATAGCAGAAGTAAAAACGGGGAGGTATTACTATGAATGTTAGTTCAAGCAGTACAAGTACATATACTAATGCAGCTTACAGCAGCAATGGTGTATCTGGTATGGTATCCGGACTTGATACTGAAAGTCTGGTTGAAAGCATGCTTTCAAATATTCAGACAAAAATAGATAAGCAAAATCAGGAAAAGCAAAGACTGGAATGGAAGCAGGAAATTTACAGGGATGTTATAAAGGAAATAAACAGTTTTCAGTCAAAATATTTTAATCTGACTTCATCCTCTTGTATAAGACTGGAATCATTTTATAATACTATGAAGACAACCTCTTCATCAAGTGCGGTAAGTGTTACATCAGGAAGTAATGCTGTTGACGGTGATTTTCAGATGCAGGTTGCAAGACTTGCAACAAAATCGACCGTTACATCCTCAAAGGTGGGAACAGGCGATATTTCAACAGTTTCTTCCAAGGCTGACAGCTTTGAATATTCAAGAACTGTTAATATTAAAATCGGTGACGGAAATGAAGTATCTGTTGATCTGAAGGATGTTACTGATGATGAAATATGTTCAAGAATAAATAATGCAGTTGGCAGTGAATTTGCTAAGGCAGTTAAGGAAACAGTTACTACATATTCTGATGCAGACGGAAATGCTTTGACGTTCAATGCTGATGAAAATAAATATTATAGTGCTGATGGTTCAGAATATACCGGTGCAGTTACTACTGAAAGCAAAGAGGTTCTTAAGGAAATTACTTTTTCTTCAAGTGAAAGCTTTGAAATTTCCGGAACTTCTGCCGGACTTGGCATTCTCGGATTTAATGGAACTGCAAAATCATCCGCAGCCAAAGATGACGATGGCAATGAAATTGACGGAAGCTTTGAATTGAAATCGACAGCTGCTAATTCTAATTTTTCAAAGGTTGGAAATGTAAATGGTTCTGTTGACATCACTCTTGACGGTGTAACAAAATCCTTTGAAATAAAGGAAAATGAATCAATGGCTGATTTGCAAAAGAAAGTTCAGAGTGCATTTGGTTCAACCGTAAAATTTACTAATGATGGCAATGGATGGAATATATCTGTTGAAGGAACAGGCAGACAGCTTAAAGTATCTGCTGGTGCAGATACTATGGAAGCAATTGGTTTTGGAAAAGATACTACAGTTGTTTCTAATCAGCTTGTAAGAACTGATTCAATCGGTAAGCTTGGTATAGGAGATGCTTCTGATACATATACAAAATATTCATTTTCTATTAATGGAGTGGAGATTGAATATACTGCTGCTGATTCCGTTTCCACAATAATGAATAAAATTAATACCAGCGATGCAGGTGTTAATCTTACTTATGATGAATTAAGTGATAAATTTAAGTTTACATCAGCTTCTACTGGTACAGGATATGATATAAATCTTACCGGTGATGATGAGGGATTATTTTCAAAGCTTGGTTTCAGTATTGATGCTTCAGGATCACTTGATCAGTCAACTGTTACTGCCGGACAGAATGCTGTTGTCAACATTAATGGCGTAACTGTTGAACGTGCAAATAATGACTTTACATATAATGGACTTACAATTTCACTTAAATCTACTACCGGAAACTATGAACTTAACGCAGACGGAAGTTTTGCAGAAAACAGTGACGGAACAATTAAATCTGCTGCTGGTTCAACAGAATCAAAGGTAGAAGTTTCAACATCCAGAGATGTTGATAAGATCGTTGATAATCTGAAATCCTTTGTTGAGGATTATAACAAGCTGATTGAAAAATTAAATGGTTATACTCATGAAAAGGCTTCCTATAAATCATACGCTCCGCTTACTGATGCGCAGAAAAAGGAAATGACTGAAAAGGAAATTGAACTTTGGGAAGAAAAAGCAAAAGAAGGTCTTTTAAGAAATGACAATGATATTTCAGACTTTTTAAGCAGTATGCGTTCAGCAATGTATACGAATTCCGGTTCAAAGTATGTGCTTTCTAATATAGGAATCAATTCAAGTTCTGAATGGTCAGACTATGGAAAACTTTCCATTGATGAAGATAAGCTTAAGAGCATGTTGCAAACTGATCCTAATGGAGTTAAGGATTTATTCGTAGGGGATAACGGACTTGCAACCAGACTTAATAAAATTTGTGATAAAACTGCAAGCACAAGTTCTGGTAGTCCTGGTACACTGGTCACAATAGCTGGTGTAGAAGGAAAGGGTTCCGAAAATAGTAATACAATAAAAAATCAACTGGATTCAATTGCTAATAAATTGACAAGTCTTAAGAAAATTTACGAAACAAGAAAAGAACGTTATTGGAATCAATTTAATGCAATGGAATCTGCATTATCTAAATTGAATTCACAGAGTGATTATTTTTCTTCAATGATGTAGGAGGTAGAATATGCTGGCAGAAAATCCATATCAGCAATACCAGAAACAATCTATAATGACTATGACTCAGGGAGAGCTGGTCGTTCAGCTGTTCCGTGGATGTTCTAAGAAACTCAATTACGCTGTTTATCATATTGAAAATGGTGAAACAGAAAAGGCAGATCAGGATTTGTATGGGGCACAGCGTATCGTTAATTATCTGAATGCATCTCTTGATAATCAATATGATATTTCTGCAAATCTTCATGCTTTGTATGATTATTTTATAAGAATGATTATCAAAGGTAAAATCAGAATGGATGCGGAAATAATTAAGGAAATTATTCCTATGATTGACCGTTTGGGAGATTCATTTCAGGAAGCTGAAAAGATAGTTCATAAAAAATAATAAAAAATTTATCGCCTGAATTAATTAATTCAGGCGATTTTTGTATAATATCTTATTTCTTTTTACTTCCGAATATTTTAGGTTTCAGATATTTTATGTACATATCAATACATCCGCTGAGTGCATAATCATAAACCACAAAAATAAAATTTGATAAAATCCACAAAATGTATATTCCATACTTTCCCAATGATGCAAAATCATCAGCATAATCTTCAATACCAAGTAGTCTGAGTGTAAGCTGATAATATAACACAATACAAATATTAAATATTACTATTTTAACAGAAAATTTTAAGGGTTTGAAATGAATCTTTTCTATTTTGTGTTTTATAATAGGGTAGTGACCAAAAAATAAAATAAAAATCAATGCAGATTCTTTGTCATATGTCACAAATATGGAAAGAAGACTTACTGCCGCATAAGTAAGAAATGCCCACGATGTATTAACTTCAACAACCATAATGGAAATGAGCGCTCCTGCAATCATAGGAAGGGTAAGGTAAAGGAATGGCGCAACTCCCGCCATAAACATAGCAAGCAGGCACAAAGATGAAATTACCCCTCCCAGAGCAACTTTATAACTTATATTATTCATGGCATTTTAACAACAGTCACAAAGACAATCAGTGCATATTAAACATTGGCATAAACTACATAAGGTATCTGTAGTGTTAGGATTTTTGCCGGTATTATACGGATTGCCCTGCATCTGTCCATTTCTTTTATTTTGCATCTGCGAAAATGCTGACTGATATTCTCTGTTTGAAGGATCAATTCTTACTGCTTTTTCAAAGTAAGAATATGCATCGTTAAGCCATCCTCTTGAAAGGCACACAGTACCTTTAAGAAAATTCCATTCTGCACTATTGTCATTTCTGTTCTGGTCTAAAGCATTATCAGCGGCAGTGTAATTTCCGTGTTCAATCATACTTCTGATATCAATATATGAAGACTGAGCATGCTGATTTCCGCTTCTTCTCATATTCATAATTTCATCGTAAGCGGCGTTTATTTCAGCCATTTTCTCGTTGGCTATTTCTTCCATAATACTGTCAGAGTGATGGTCTGGATGATACTGCATTGACAGCTTGCGGTATGCCGCTTTTATTTCCTCATCGCTTGCCTGAGAAGATACTCCTAAAACTTTATATGGATCATTCATATTTTTCTCCCTGATTTTTAAAAATTATCGTTTTTTGGAATTATTGTATATTTTAGCACATGTTTTCAAATAAATCAACAAGTAAAGGTAATGAAACAAGAGTGCCATATGCACATGATGCCAGCCCCATAAATGCCATACCGGCAACAATAGGCGCAACGGGAATTCTGGAGGAACGATCAAGCTTCATTTGGTTTATTTTAACC
Source organism: Porcipelethomonas sp. (assembly GCF_051893655.1). NCBI lineage: Bacteria > Bacillati > Bacillota > Clostridia > Eubacteriales > Oscillospiraceae > Porcipelethomonas > Porcipelethomonas sp. Next base: position 16,313 of record NZ_JBJFHN010000143.1, read on the forward strand.
ATTTCCTGTCTGTATTCCTGATTATTTGGTGCAAGAGCAGAAGCTCGTTCAAAATGGACAGCTGCCTGATTCATCCATCCACGTCCAAAGCACATTTTTCCATAAAGAAAATGCCATGTTGCTGTATCTTTATAATTAATACTGTTTAATAAATTTTCAGCTTCAGTATATCTGCCTAAATCAATAAATTGTTTTATAGAGCCGAACACATCATTGTTTTCATAATTATCAGAATTTTGACTGGAAGAGTAAGAATCAGAACTATAATCAGACGTTTGAGAATAAGCTGTCTTCTGAATCACTTCAGCTTTGTCCGGATTATTGGGACTATCAACAGTGTTCTGAGCTGATGAAGAAGCAGCTGTATAATATGGATTAACAGTATTTGATGAAACCTGTCCCATTACTGTACTGTTACTTTTCAGTTGATTGATGATCTGATTATAAGCAGTTTTGAGTTCATTTATTTTATACTCTGAAATATCATCTGTAATATTATCACCATTTTTTTCACTTTTATATTCTTCCATAAGGCGATAATAAGCGGCATCAATTTCCGTTTTTGAAGCGTCAGATGATATTTTTAAAATATCATAAGGATTATTCATTTTTATCTCCATTTCCTATATGTATGTTGTTTTTGATAATGATTTTTTGAAATCCTTTTTATTTATCAGCTTATAATTCGGGAGCCCCAGATATACTACATTATCAAGTATTTCTTTAAACTTAGGAATCCTCATTTTACTGTAAAATTCAGAAACCATATTCAAAGACATGTTAATATTTTCCTCTGCAAATTTTTTAGCACTTTTAATTTCCTTAAAATTCAGATAAAGAGGATTATAATTTTTCTTTTTTATATCCTTTTCAAGATCGCTATATGCATCTGCAATATAAACATATCTGCCCAAATGATATCCGAATCCGGAAAGATTTTTCTTTTCTTCAACATCATCTGAAATTCCCTGTGCAATTACTGACATTATTTGTGCGGTAGGTTCACAGGCCTGATCAATCGAAGAACAGTTTTCCTTTTCAAGCTTAGACTGTTCTGACATATAGTATTCTATTTTTTCACACATTTCCGGATATGCAGACTTAGCTTTTTTATATCCGGGTTTTGCGAACATACGAATGATTCTGAAAAAAATCGACTCAAAGAAATTGCCGTCTGCAATAGTATCACAGATTTTGTGATATACTGAAATTACTTCTGCTGCAGCAGTGTAATCCAGGTCGGAAATACAGCAAAGGCACGGTTTTTTTGAACACGGATGAGCAATACAGTGCTGCATTTCAATTTTATTTTCGTTATTGTTCATCCCACTGTAAAGCAATCCCAGAAAAGAGAAGTCATAGCTTAGCATAAGTCTGTAAATCTGACCATAATTTTTTCCGAGATTTTTGCATAATCCGCAGTAAAATGCATTGTATATCTGAAATTCATAGAATCTCATATACGGTTTAAAGGGGCGGATGTATCCAAACAAATAAATTCCCCCTCATACTTATTCAATATTTATTTTAACAGGAATTAAGTATATTGTCAATAGAAATGTTCTGAGTTAATCGTTTTTATTACATTAAAATTGAAAAAACAGTTGCTATTTTCTTTAAAAATGTATATAATAGAAAAGAATGTAAAAATTATTAGTTTATGATTGGAGATCAGATAAAATGAATAAAATCCAGTGTTTTTTTGAGGAAATGAAGAATAAGAAGGTGGCGTTTATCGGTGTAGGGGTATCAAACACTGATTTGATAAAACTTTTTTTGAAAAAAGGCATTCATGTTACAGTATGTGATAAAAAAGATGCTGAAAAAATGGGTGCGGTTTACAGTGATCTGAAGCAGCTTGGAGCTGATTTTCGTCTTGGCGACAGTTATCTTGATGCTCTGGAGGATTTTGACGTTGTTTTCAGAGCACCGGGAATGTATTTTAACAACCCTGTTCTGACAAAGGCAAGAAAAAGGGGAGTTTGCATAACATCGGAAATGGAAGTATTTTTTGATCTTTGCCCATGCAAAATTTATGCGGTGACAGGCTCGGACGGTAAAACTACTACTACCACAATTATTGCAGGTCTTCTTGAAAAATCCGGAAAAAAGGTATATAAAGGCGGAAATATAGGCAAAGCTCTTCTTCCTTTGATAGAGGAAATAAACGAGAATGATGCGGCAGTTGTTGAACTTTCAAGCTTTCAGCTTATTTCAATGAGAAAATCACCTGATACTGCAGTAATAACAAATATTGCTCCTAATCATCTGGATGTACACGGAACAATGGAAGAATATATTGACAGCAAGAAAAATCTGATTATTCACCAGAATGCTTTCAGCCGTACAGTACTCAATATGGATAACGAAACCACAAATAATCTGGAAGGACTTGTAAGAGGACATCTTATGAAATTTTCAATAAAAGCTGTTCCGGAATGTGGTGCATTTCTTGATAATGACGGTTATCTTTGTTTCAATAATTACGGAAATATTGAAAAAATAATCCATAAGGATTCTATAAGAATCCCTGGAATTCATAATGTTGAAAACTACCTTGCTGCAATCAGTGCCGTATGGGGAGAGGTTTCAAAAGAAAATATCAAAGAAATGGCTGAAAATTTCGGCGGAGTTGAACATAGAATAGAATTTGTACGTGAACTCAATGGCGTAAAGTGGTATAATGACAGCATTGCTACAAGCCCTACGAGAGTGCTTGCAGGACTTAATTCATTTACTCAGAAACTTATTGTAATTGCCGGAGGATATGATAAGAAAATTCCTTTTGAACCTATGGCGGATACTGTAAATCAAAAGGTGAAAAAGCTGATTCTTATGGGAGTTACTGCGGATAAAATTCAAAAAGCTGTAACAGAATCAAAGCTTTATGATCCTGAAAAGCTTGAAATTTTCCGTGTTTCCAGTATGGAAGAAGCTGTAAAAAAAGCATATGAAATTGCGTCAGAGGGTGATATTGTAACCCTTTCACCAGCGTGTGCAAGCTTTGATCTTTATCCTAATTTTGAAGCAAGAGGAATTCATTATAAGAATCTTGTAAAGGAGCTTTAAAAATTCATGGATCTTAAAAATATAATTTTTGAGCTGACTTCTACATGGGGTATTTCGGGAGAAGAAAATAATGTGGCTCAGACAGCACTGAAATACCTGAAAAATTATACTAACGACTGTTATATAAAAAATGGAAATGTTATAGGTAATTTTGGTCAGAGAACAGAAAAAAGACCCCATATACTGATTGATGCGCATATTGACCAGATAGGACTTGTTGTAACAGGTATATGTGAAAGCGGATTTATACATTTTTCGAATATAGGAGGAATTGACAGAAGACTTCTTCCCGCACAGCAGGTATGCATATACGGGCGAAAAGAAATACCGGGAATTATATGTTCTGTTCCTCCTCATCTTTCATCAGGTGAAAATAAAGTTTTGAAAATTGATGAATTTTATATTGATACCGGATATGACTTTGATACATTGAAAAGTATAGTTTCACCGGGTGATAAAATTTCTTTCAGTGAAAAACCAAAAGCACTGCTTAATAATCGTATAACTGGTATGGCTCTTGATGACAGAAGCGGAATTGCAGCAATACTTTACGCATTAGAGCTGCTTGAAGGAACAAAGTATGGATGCAGCTTTTCCGTTTTATTTTCCACACAGGAGGAGCTGGGCGAACGGGGAGCTTCAATTGCAGCGTATGATATAAATCCGGATATTGCTCTGGCAGTTGATGTAAGCTTTGCTTACTGTACAGGAGAAAAAGAGTATGAATGCGGAAAATTTGGCAAAGGCCCGATGATTGGAGTATCGCCGTCTCTATCCCGTGAAATTACTGACAGACTGACAGAATTATGCATCAGCGAAAAGATACCGTATCAGACAGAAGTAATGAGTGGTCTTACTTCAACAAATGCTGACAGATTCAGTGTTAACCGCTGCGGATGCAAGGCATGTACTATATCTGTTCCGCTGAGGTATATGCATACTCCTGTGGAAATTATTCAGCTTGAGGATGTTGAAAATACTGGCAGACTTATTGCCGCATATATAAGGAGTTTTACTGATGTTCAATAATCTTAAGGAATTATGTCTTTTAAATGGTACTTCAGGTAATGAAAAAGATGTCAGGGAATATATTATAAATCAGATAAAGGATTATGCGGAGTATCACGTTGACGCTCTGGGAAATGTGACAGCATTTAAAAAAGGGAAAAAAACACCGGAAAATAAAATTATGATTGATGCACATATGGATGAAGTAGCTTTAATTGTTACTTCTGTCCAGAGCGACGGAACGCTGACTGTTGAGGCAGTAGGTGGAATTGAACCTTCTGTTGTGATCGGGAGACATGTGACAGTTGGCAGTCAAGCTCTTCCCGGAGTTGTGGGTTCACTTGCAGTACACAGGCTTTCAAAAAATCAGAGAGAAAAGACGCCTGAAATGAGCAGTCTTTATGTGGATTTTGGTGCAAAGGATGCAGAGGACGCTGAAAAATATGTCAGTCCCGGAAATATTGTTTATTTCAGTTCAGAGTATATTGAATTCGGAAATGATATGATAAAATCAAAGGCAATTGATGACAGGTTTGGCTGTGCTTTGCTTATTGAGCTTATAAAATCAGAGCTTGAATATGATGCATACTTTACTTTTACCGTTCAGGAAGAAATTGGATTAAGGGGTGCGAAAACTGCGGCATTTGCTGTCAATCCTGACATTGCAATAGCAGTTGAAGCTACTACCGCAGCAGATATAGAAGGCGTATCCGGCAGCAAAAAGGTTTGCAGTCTGGGGGATGGTGCAGTGGTTTCATATATGGACAGAAGCACTATGTATGATAAAGAGCTTTACAACTGTGCATTTGAAATAGCAAAGGAAAAAAATATCAGATGTCAGACAAAAAGTCTTATTGCCGGCGGAAATAACAGCGGGGCAATTCATATAGCAGGAAATGGTGTGAGGACTATTGCAGTTTCTGCTCCGTGCAGATATCTCCATTCTCCATCATGTGTGGTAAATAAAAATGATCTGATATCCTGTCTTGAAATAGTAAAAGAACTTATGAAAAAGGCGGCTGTTTTATGATTAGACAGATAATGGATAAATCTTCTGTCAACTGTGAAAAGCTGAAAAGCACCTGCTGCGGAAAAAGAATTTTAAGTAATCTTGAAGCGTATGGCACAGGTTATGATTTTTGCAGGTTTTATCTTTCGGGAAATGATTCTGTTTTGCTTTTTATGAATGATACTCTTCTTATAAGCGGCAGTGAATTTGACGGTGATGAACTGTCAGGATTTGCAGGTATGCACAGACCTTTCAGAATAGAGGGAAATCAGAAAGCACTGGAAATACTGTCCGGTATGGACGGGTATCACAAGCTTCACAGAAACTTATTTAAGCTTGTTGGGGATGTAAATACAGATATTGATGAAAATGACATAGAATTCAATCCAAGCCTTGATGAAGTTTATGAGATATTATCTGAGGGATTTCCAAACCTGCTTGATTATCCGCTGTGGCTTGCGGATACTTCTCACAGAATACGTCATGGAATAAGCAGGGTTTTTGTATATAAAAAAAGTACTACGGCATCTGTTGTTTATGATATCGACGGTTCTGTTCTTGTGGGACAGGTTGCAACCAGAATTTCCGCAAGGGGCAGCGGATATGCCCGCAGATTTTTGAAGTGGCTTGCTATGTATCTTGAAAAACAAAATAAAACAGCTTTTTTAAATGCCCTTGATACCAGAGAAAGCTTTTATCGTGAAATAGGATTTGAAGCCTATGAAAGCGAGTATGTTCTTGAGAGAACAGATGATAAGAATGAAAGTGCAGTGAAAGGAAAATTAAATACTAATGACTGATAATTTCTTTAATTTTGATAAAAAAATTCTGGAGCTTGCTGACAAAGCAGAGGAAATGTGTGATTTTTCCGGAATTGAAAAAAAACGTGATTATAATGCCGCAAAGGTTTTGTCTTCGTTTATTCATAATAAAGTGAGTGAACAATGCTTTTACGGAAGCTCAGGCTATGGATATGGTGATATCGGAAGGGAAGTTCTTGATAAAGTTTATGCTGAAGCTTTCGGAGCGGAAGACGCTCTGGTAAGACATAATTTCGTTTCAGGAACTCATGCTTTGTCAACCGCATTATGGGGAGTTTTAAGAAGCGGTGACAGACTGCTTTCAGTTACAGGTACACCTTACGATACATTGGAAGAAGTAATCGGAATAAGTGGAAAGCCCGGAAACGGTTCACTTATTGATTATGGTATTATCTATGATCAGGTAGATTTAACTGATGAAGGAAAACCTGATCTTGAAAAAATCTTTGAAAAGTCAAAGGGAGCTAAAACCGCATACATACAGCGCTCCAGAGGATATTCCCTGAGACCGGCACTGAGTATTGAGGATATTGCAGAAATATGTGATGCAGCAAAAAAAGCAAATCCTGATATAATTGTAATGGTAGATAACTGCTATGGAGAATTTGTTGATACTAAAGAACCTACTGATGTGGGAGCAGATCTTATTATAGGTTCTCTGATAAAGAATCCAGGAGGCGGAATTGCCAGAACAGGCGGCTATATCGCCGGACGCAGTGACCTGGTAGAACAGTGTTCATACAGACTTACATGCGTCGGCATGGGCAAGGAAGTAGGCTGTACGCTTTCTCAGAACCGTGAAATGTTTCTGGGATTTTTTATGGCTCCTGAAATTGTTTCAAATGCACTTAAAACCGCTGATTTTGCAGCTAATGTTTTTTCACTTCTGGGCTTTGAAAGTTACCCTCTTAAAGGAGAAAAAAGAAGCGATATAATAACCGCTGTAAAATTTGGGAACCCGGAACTTTTGAAGGCATTCTGCCGAGGAATTCAGAAAGGTTCACCTGTTGATTCGTTTGTAACTCCGGAACCATGGGATATGCCGGGATATGAAAGTCAGGTTATTATGGCTGCCGGAGCCTTTACAATGGGCGCATCAATTGAGCTTTCCGCTGACGCTCCTATAAGAGAGCCTTATGCAGTATGGATGCAGGGAGGAATAACATACAGCAGCGGAAAAACAGGAATCCTTCTTGCTGTTCAGGAAATGGCTGACAATGGGTTGATAAAATTATAATTACAATCTTTTACAAAAAAATATTTTTTATGTTTATAAACGATTAAAAAAGATTACAGAATTAATACAATTCAGTAATTACTTTCTGATTCATGAGCTAAAATATTGACAACTATCCGGATAACTGTTAAAATAATTTAAGGTACTATAAAAGATAATAAAAATAATAATATAAATTAATTTTACTACGGAGGCTTTAAATGGCTGAAAATAAATTGTGTATGGGATGTATGGAAAATAAAGGTGCTGCAAAAGTATGCCCATATTGCGGATATGTTGAAAATACACCGTATCTGCCGTCATATATTGCTCCTGGGACGATGCTTCATGATAGATATCTTGTAGGACAGATGCTCAGTGCTAACGGACAGGGTGCGTCATATATTGCTTATGACACTGCTGTAAGCTGTAAGGTTCTGCTTAATGAATATATGCCTGACGGTTTGTGTATGAGAGTTAAGGGTAAGCCTACCATCAGCGTCAGCTATAATAATCTGGCACAGTACAAGGCACTGATGGCTGAGTATACTGAACTTAATAAATCACTTGCAAAAATGAGAAGTTTAAGCAGTCATCTTACACCGACGCTTGATTTATTTGCAGAAAACAATACTACATATGCTGTATATGAATATATTGAAGGCGTCAGACTGGTTGATTATCTTAAGGAAAATGCCGGGGAACTGAGCTGGAGCGAGGTTTCTGCAATGTTTCCGCCTCTTTTTACAACTTTAAGTCTGGTACATAATGCAGGTGTTCTTCACAGAGGAATCAGTCCGGAAACAATATTTGTTACTGATAAGGGAGAGCTTAAGCTTACAGATTTTTGCATTTCTGGTGTCAGAACTATCAATACTGAACTGAAAACTGAAATATTCCCGGGGTATGCTGCTCCGGAACAGTATTCTGCTGCCAGCCGTCAGGGAACATGGACTGATGTTTATGGAATATGTGCGGTTTTATACAGGATACTTACCGGTTCAAAGCCTGATCCGGCAAATATAAGATTGGAAAATGACAATTTATACACTCCTCAGGAGCTTAATCCGAATATTCCAAAGCATGTTTCTGATGTCATTATGGAAGGTATGAACCTTTCCGGAGATGACAGAATTACTACTATTACAGAGCTTGTGACAAGATTATTCGATCAGCCGACATCTGGAATAGGTCAGACGCAGACATTGACTATTTCCCGCAATGGTATTGTTGAAAACGATCCGGCATATGTCAATAATCAGTATGATGATTATGATGATGGTTATTATGACGATGAATATGATGATTATGATGACTATGATGATGACGGTGAATTAGAAGGCGGAGACGATGAAAATGTTTCAACCTTTGATAAAATCAAAATTCCTGTAATAATAGGTGCTTTGCTTCTGGCAATCATTCTTGTTATTGTAGTTATACTATTCCGGCTGTTTGCCGGAGGAGAAGATTCCAATATTCGTGAAACCAGCAGCGTTGCAGACAGCAGTTCAATAACAGATAATATTGTGGAAATGACAGAAGAAGAAACTACTCAGCCTCCAACAGAAGCCGAAAATCAGATGCCGAGTCTTGTAGGAAGAAATTATGATGAATTCAAGGATCAGATTGAGGAAAAATATGATATAACTCTTGAACCTGAATATGAATATAATTCTGATTATGATAAAAATATAATTTTCTGGCAGGAACTTAAAATTGGTGAGCGAGTTGAAAAGGGAATGACCGTTAAAGTTAAGGTTAGCAAGGGCAGTAAGAAGGCAGTTGTTCCTGAATATGAAAACTGGAAGCTTGAGGATTATATCGCTATGTTAGATGAGCTTGGTATTGATTATACAGAGGTTTCCGAAATCAACTTTGATATTGAAAATGGCTATGTAACACGTGTTTCACCAGAACCGGGCAAGGAAATTGATTTGCAGTCTGATGATATATTGACTGTATATTATGCAGATAATCCGGAAGAAACAACTGCAGAGCCAACTGAACCGCCTACAGAGGCTCCTACAGAAGCACCGCCTGTTGAGGAAGCACCAGCAGAAACTGAAGCACCTGCTGAGGAAGTACCAGCAGCAGAAACTGAAGCACCAGTTGATGTTGATTAAACTGAATATTAATATAAAAGCCATGATATTATATATAAATAATATCATGGCTGATTTTATAAAAACATTATTCAGTAATCAGTAGTTATATAATATAATTAAATTAATTTAGAAAGTTTTTGATATAAGATTTGGGAAATAAAAAAGCTCGTATATATACGAGCTTAACTGACTATTTATAGTCTATTATGGGGTGGGAGATGGGGGTCGAACCCACGACCTTCGGGACCACAATCCGACGCTCTAACCAACTGAGCTACACCCACCATATAAAATCGCTCCAAAAGGAGCGTCTAAAGTGGTGCGCCTTATTGGACTCGAACCAATGGCTTACTGCTTAGAAGGCAGTTACTCTATCCAGCTGAGTTAAAGGCGCATTTGGAGCAGGTGATGGGAATCGAACCCACGTAGCCAGCTTGGAAGGCTGGAATTCTACCATTGAACTACACCTGCATTTGTTTTTTATTAAGTGTTGTTTGTCTCAATCAACGATATATATTATATCACAGCTTTCATGATATGTCAACAACTTTTTTGAATTTTTTTTGAAATTGTAAAATATGACATTTTGTATTGTGATTTTGCTTACTCATTTGTTACATTTCGACAAATATTAAAAAGAGTGTACGGCTTTTACCGTACACTCAATATGATAATTAATATGCTTTTCCCCAGTAAACCATATATTTTGCAGGTTTTCCGCAGCAGACGCAGGTATCGGAAATGTGTTCCTGTTCAAAAGGAATACATCTGGAGCCAACACCTGTTTTTTCCTTTACCATGTCTTCACATGCTTC
>NZ_JBJFHN010000144.1:0-25793 GCF_051893655.1 Porcipelethomonas sp.
TCTTCCTGGACGCATTATGGTCTGGCATCATTCTCTTACAGCAATACGGATAATTCATTTACAGCAATGGTCGGCTCTGCCGGAGCCAATCCATGGGATATACAGGCACAGGCAAGGGGACTTACCATTGAAACCGGAAAAACCTATCGTCTGACATTTGAAGCTTCATGTACATCAGATACGAATATGAATATTGGTGTTATACGTCAGTCAGGAAACTCCTATCCGGGCTGCTGGTATGGAGATCCTGTACTTACATCTGAAATGAAAAAATACACATACACCTTTACCATGACTGAAGACACAGCTTCCGACTGGTTTCTGTTCTTTAATTTCGGAAGCAGTGCAGGTACATATACCATAAAAAATGTTTCACTTACTGAAGTTAATCCGGAAGATGCCGGATAAGAAAAGTTAATACTAAAAAACCCCTGATCGGTAATAAGATCAGGGGTTTTATGCAGACAGGACAGACTCCCAAAAGAGTACTGTCCTTTTAATTTAATTAAAGCTTAACAATTTCGCCTTCAAGACCATTGAATGCACTTACAGCATTTGATTCATCGGTATCAATATGCATAGCAGGAGCATATTTTGGAGAAACTCTTACAACAACATCCCCTAAAACAGCTTTTCTGCCGTTTGTGTCAAGCTTGACCCATACTATATCCTTATCCTTGACGCCCATTTCTGCAGCCGTTTCCGGAGTAAGATGAATATGACGCTTTGCAACAATAACACCCTGAGAAATTTCAATTTCGCCTGCAGGACCGATTATCTTACATGCTCCTGAGCCATTCAGATCGCCGGATTCTCTGATAGGAGCTGCAATTCCGATTGAACGGGCGTCTGTCGCAGAAAGCTCTACCTGCGTTTCAGGACGGACAGGACCTAAAATTGATACATTAGGCATTTCCTTTTTGGGTCCTACAATAGTAACTCTCTCTTCGCATGCAAACTGTCCCGGCTGGGAAAGATCCTTTTTGTGAGTCAGTGCTGCACCTTTACCGAAAAGAATTTCAAGATGTTCCTGTGTGACATGAACATGTCTTGCAGAAGTTTCAACAATAAATTTTTTAGACATTTGTTTTTCCTCCAATAATTTCATTTAATATAATTTTACTACTTTTTTCACTAAAGGTCAAGGAGATATTTAAACTTTTTTAAATAATATGCTGTATTTTGCAGAAACTTATAAAGAGAAATTCATATGGTATCATACAGGCATTAAGTTAATTGCCTGATCTGTGTCATTTTTCACAATGCGTCATAATATATAGAGTAAAATTTATTAAACCGGAGGGAAATTATGAGTACAAAAGTTTATTTTTTAGGCGGAACTTCTCCAGAAGGATTCCAGTCAAAATTTATCGAACAGATCAAGAAGCCCGGATATTATACCTACATACTCAAGGGAGGTCCGGGGACAGGAAAATCAACACTTATGAAAAAAATTGCAAAGGCATTTGAAGATCATCCGGTTTCAGTTTATTACTGCTCATCTGATCTGAATTCTCTGGACGCCGTTGTAATAGAAGATAAAAAAATCATAGTTGTTGACGGAACTGCACCACATGTTTTTGAAGCACTTTATCCGGCAGTATCTCAGGAAATTATAAATCTGGGAGAATTCTGGGACAAGAAAAAAATGCAGGAACATACCGAAGCTGTAAAGTACTGCTTTGATGAAAACCAGAAATATCATAACCGTGTAAAATGCTATGTTGAGGCGTTTTCTTCCTTGAATACTGATATTTACAGGCTTGCAGAAGACTGTCTTAATAAGGAAAAGCTTCAGGGCTATATCGGACGCCTTTTCCGGAAGCTTATACCAAAATCAAAATCTGACCGTACAGGCAGTATTGAATTCAAACAGCTTTCAGCGTTTACCACTGAAAATTATAAAACTCATCCTGTAACAGGAGAATACTCAAAATATTTTATAAATGATGACCTTTTTGCCGGAGGAGATTATTTCCTTAAAACCCTTGCCGGATTGTTTACAGAATATGGATATGATGTGACTGTAAGTGAATGTACGATGCTCCACAGCAATACATTTGAGCATATGATTGTTGAAAAACTGGGGCTTGCATTTGTAACCGGAAATTTCTTCAATAAACTTGAATATGATAACGAAAATGTAATTAACTTTTCAAGATTTTATAATAAGGAATTGTTAAGTGCAAAAAAACAGCGTATAAACTTTGACAGGAAAGCTTCTTGTGAACTTTCACAGGAGGCAGCAGCAAGTCTTAAAACTGCTCTGGATATTCATGATGAGCTTGAAAAATATTATATTGACGCCATTGATTTTGAACGGCTTGATAAAATGACTGAGGATTTTATACAAACATTGAAAAATTCATAAATATGGGCACTCATTGCTGAGTGCCCTTTTTTAAAACTACATTCATTCTCCTTTGAAAAGTGAAAGGTTATTGCTGCTGTCGCAGACTCCAAGGTAAATTTCCTTTGCGTTATGATATCCTTGTATTTCCAGCTGCTTTTGAAGCCATTTTAAATCCAGTCCCAGCCGTTTCAGGTTTTCATCAAGAATTCTTCCGTCCATAATGACTTCTGTGCTGATATATTCAGGCTGAGGATTAAGATTCATGTCAGCAGGATTTACAGGACGCTTGCTGCTTACTGGAAGTATAGTCAGTTTTCCGTTATATTCAAAAACTGCCGTTTGTATATCGTTCAGATTAAAGTATCCTGCCTGTCTGCACATAACCATAAACTCGCTCAGATCAAGCTTTGCTTTTTTCATATTGTTCCGGTAAAGCTTACCGTCATTCATAATAATTGTGGGAGAACCGTTTACATACTTTCGTATCTTTGGAAGCTTATTGGTCATAATACTAAGAATAAATGCAATCGCACCGTAAATTATCATGGCAATTAACGGCTTCCATGGTTTTTCCAGTTCTGTGGCAAGCTCGGCAGCAATAGAACCTATGGTGATGCCGCTGATGTAATCAAAGAAGTCAAGCTGGGCTATCTGTTTATGTCCCATTATTTTTGCAATTATAAATAAAGCCGCAGCAGATAACAGTGATGTCAGTATAAGTTTGAGTATTTCCATTTTCAACCTCCGGGTAGCATGATTTCTTTTATAAGTATTCCCGGAAATTTACGAAATAAACATTTATATAGAATCAATTGCTTGTAGTTGTATGAAAAGGCAAAAATAAAGCTAAATAAAACTGATTATTTGTTCCAAATCACAAAATTAATGCATTAGCCTTGACATTTTCTTCCGGCAGGTATATACTATAATTGCTAACTGAAATAGCTATTTAAATTAGGGGATGATCTTATGGACTATGATCTCATGGCCGAAGAACTCGTCAATATGCGCAGCAGTCAGCCACAGATCCGGTTTGAAAGAAAGCTTTCAAAGGTAATGAAGGGTGAAGGATTTGTTTTGAATTACCTGAAAAATCATAACAATCAGGCACATCCAAAAGACTTAAGCGATGAAATGGTTGTAAGCACTGCACGAATTGCTGTACTTTTAAATCATCTGGAACATGATCAGCTGATTATGAGGTTTCCTGATTCAAGGGATAATCGACAGATTATCGTAAAGCTAAGTGAAAAAGGTGTTTCATTACTGGAGGAATATCATCAGGAAACAGTAAAGTATATGGTGAAAATACTTGAAAAGCTTGGAAAAGATGATGCTGCCGAGTATGTCCGTATTCAAAAAAAGCTTATGGGTATACTTTCAGAGGGATAATTTTATATGTGATAAGATCTGCAGCTTAAGAGAAGCTGTAGGTAAATTTTAAACCGTATTGCTAACTAAATTAGTAATTTTGTTAGTGCTTATGAAAGGAGAACAAATATTATGAACGAGAATACAACAGGAAATAAACTCAAGGCATTAAGAGAATATGCTGAATATACACCCGAAAGACTGGCACAGTTTCTGAAATGCAGTCCACAGCAGGTAATACAGTGGGAAAACGGGGAACTGGAACCGACACTTAATCAATGGATGATGCTTTGCAAGCTTTACGGTATTACACCAGATGAAATGTTCTCACATATAAATGCGGATAATCTTGTAGATAAGGATGTCAGGGATGAATTTATGCATGAGGCTTCTGTAAACCATATTTTAAAACGAAATCAGTATCTGTAAAAGGGAGGAACTTACGATGACACCAAATGAAAATACATCACTTGCAGCTTCCGGAGCAAAACAGCTTGCCCGGATTCCTCATGAAAAAATAAATATTCAGAAACTGTTCCATAAGGTTTCTGTTCTGGATTATGCTATTATGTGGTTTCTTTCTGATAAAGTAAAACAGACAGAGGAAAATCAGAAGTTTTATCTTAAGGATTTGTCACAGGCTGCCGGAATGCCAATAACATTTATAACCGAAATGGTTCGTCAGCTTCAGGAAAAGGGACTTGTTGAATGGAAGCATGACGGCGGAGGAGAAATGGGTACTTATATTCAGTTTACATCTGTGGGTATGCAGGCAGTTCTGGAGCAGAGTGATATTCTTACAGATTTTCACACCAATGTAATAGAACAGTTCGGACATGAAAGATTTTTAAAACTGCTCAGCGAAATGTCGGCACTGGAAGAAATAATGAATCGTGAAATTGAAAGGGAGGAACAAACGAATGAATGAAAAGGTATTGAATGATTTTCTTGAAAATAAAAGTTCATTATGTATGAAAAATGATAATATATCTGATATTCTGTTTCAGGAATACGGAGTAAACCGGGGACTGCGTGACTTAAACGGAAAGGGCGTATTAACCGGGCTTACACGTATTTCAGATATAGTATCTTTTAAAAATGTAGACGGCAGTCGTGTTCCGTGTGACGGCGAACTGTGGTACAGAGGATATCCGATAGAATCACTTATCTCAGGACTGGACGGGGAATTCGGTTTTGAAAAAACAGCGTATCTTCTCCTGTTCGGTGAAATGCCTGATGAAAAGGAACTCTCTGAATTCAAGTCATGTCTGGGATTTTTAAGAAATCTTCCGCCTGATTTTACCCGTGATGTAATCATGAAGGCACCGACCAAAGACATTATGAATTCTATGACCAGAAGTATCCTTACCTTGTCATCCTATGACAAGTCTACAAATTCCGGAAAGCTTGAGGATACTATTGAGCAGTGCCTGAGCCTGATTGCCGTATTCCCGATGCTTGCAGTATATGGCTATCATGCTTATAATCACTATGAAAATTATGACAGCATGTATATACATCACCCGAAGCCGGAATTGTCGGCAGCAGAAAATTTCCTTTATATGCTGCGTCCGGACGGTTCATATACTCAGCTTGAAGCCAGAGTACTTGACGTTGCACTGATGCTTCATATGGAGCATGGCGGCGGAAACAATTCAACCTTTACAACAAGAGTTGTCACATCTTCCGGTTCTGATACCTATTCTACGATTGCAGCAGCGATGTCCTCTCTTAAGGGACCTAAGCATGGCGGTGCGAATATAAAGGTTATGGAAATGATGCAGGATATCCGTACTCATGTTTCCGACTGTACTGACAAGGACGAAATCAGGGATTATCTCGGAAAGATACTTGACAAGGAAGCGTTTGACCGAAAGGGTCTGATTTATGGTATCGGTCATGCTGTTTACAGTATTTCTGACCCCAGAGAACGTGTACTGAAAGGCTATGTTGAAAAGCTTGCAGCAGCAAAAGGAAAAGAAAATGATCTGATGTTATATCAGTATGTGGAAGAACTTGCACCGGAGCTTATTGCTGAAAAACGCCGTATGTTCAAGGGAGTCAGCCCGAATGTGGATTTTTACAGCGGTTTTGTTTACGATATGCTGGGTATTCCTACAGAGCTGTATACGCCGTTGTTCGCTATTGCACGTGTAGTAGGATGGAGTGCACACAGAATTGAAGAACTTATCGGTACAAGCAAAATTATCCGTCCGGCTTATATGAGTGTAATGGAAAAAAATGATTTATGCAAAAGCTAAGCTATTGAATATCTGTTATAAATGTGATATAATTAAAGTAAATAAAATTTCGGAGGTATAAATATATGCCGTTTATTAATGTAAAAACAAATACTGCTGTTTCTGATGAAAAGAAGACAGCAATTAAATCTGAACTTGGTCAGGCAATTTCTTTGATTCCCGGTAAATCGGAAAGCTGGCTTATGGTTGGAATTGAACCGGAACATGTTCTCTACTTTAAGGGAGACGATGCTCCTGCAGCTATGGTGGAGGTAAGCGTTTACGGACAGGAAAATCCGGCTGCATTTAATATGCTGACAGAAAAAATCTGTAATATTCTGAATGAACAGCTTTCTATTGAGCAGTCACGCATTTATGTTAAATATGACGCTACAGGCAACTGGGGATGGAATGGTTCTAATTTCTGATTATCTATCTTTAAATTAAATGCTCCGGAGATATTATTCTCCGGAGCATCAGCTGTATATAAGTTTAAATTTAAAGTAAATCAGGGAACGCTTTCACTTGCAAAGCGTCCCCTCTTCCAGAACAGTCCTCAGGACTGATTTTGGAATTCACTCCCGTAAAAGCGCTTCTAAGGCACAGGAATTTCGCCCTCTGCGGAGGGCGACCAAGGCTCCGCCTTTGGAAACCGCAAGCTTTTAAAAAAGCTTGATTAAAACCTTTAAACAAATATTATTTGCATAATATAAACTTTAAATTCCCATTATTGCATAAATAACTGTACCGATTACTCCACTCCCAAGTATAACAGAAATAGCGTTCAACTTGAATTTGCGAAGCAGGAAAAGTGACAGAGCAAATATTCCAAGTTCTGCAAACCGGATATTTTTAAGTGAGGCAGAAAAAATATCCGTCTGAAAAAGTCCCAGCATCAGTATAGATGCTCCGGCTGAGGCGATAAGTGCTACAACTGCCGGACGCAGGGCTGAGAGGACTGTCTGTACGCCGCCTACAGTGCGGTATTTATAGTAAAAGTGAGCGAGAATAAGGCAGATTATGAAGGAGGGGATAATACATCCCAGAGTACACAGAAGTACTCCGCCTATCCCGGCAAGCCGCATTCCTACGAATGTTGATGAGTTTATGGATATCGGACCGGGAGTCATTTCTGCAACAGTTATAAGGTCTGAAAATTCTTCCATGGTCATAAGCTCATAGACATTTACAATTTGCTCCTGAATAAGAGGGATTGCAGCATATCCGCCGCCTACACTGAATAATCCTACCTGAATGAATGCAAAAAATAATTTCAGCAAAAGCATTTTTAAATCCCCCCTTAATTTTGTTTTCTGGTTTTTCTGACTGAAACTGCCAGATCAATAAGTCCGATTCCAAGACATACAAGAATAATTATTATTGCACTTACGCCAAGGAAATATGTGCATATAAATGCAGTGATCATCATTGCAATATAAAGAAACCTTCTGGTTTTGCATACATTTTTGGCAAGATTAATAACAACATCAAAAATTACTGCTGCTACTCCCGCACGCATAACCTGCAGTGCAGTGGCTATATATTTATTTGTCCGGAACTGGTCATAAAAAAGTGAAATTACAGAAATGATAATCATAGGCGGAAGTATTGTTCCGAAGACTGCTGCAAGCGAACCTGCAATTCCAGCCATTCTGTAACCGATGATTACTGAAGCATTAACCGGAAGCGGTCCGGGAGCAGACTGCGTTATTGCAGTAACATCCAGCATTTCATCTTCCTCAAGCCATTTCAGTTCCTCAACGAATTTCTTTTTCATCAGAGATACTATAACAAATCCGCCGCCGAATGTGCAGGCACTTAATACAAACATTGACTTAAATAAAATCCATAGCTTTTTTGATTTTTCACTCATATAAACACTCCTGTTTTTATTTTATTATAGCATCATCTGTACTATTTGTAAATTTATATTTTTTATACATATTCTTATTATACAATATCAAAAAAGCTGAATACAAAAAAGGGTATGCCGGCATAATAAAAGGCATACCCTTATTATATAATGCAAAACCCCCGTAAAATGGGGGCATTGTTTATATTTTTACGAAACATTATATTTCGTTATACTGTTTATTTTATTTCAAGTCTTCTTGAAGACGGCTGTTCAATTTGCATTTTAGGAAGATCAATAAAGAGAATACCGTTTTTGTATTCTGCATTAATTGCGTTCTGATCTACATCGGATATATCAAAGCTTCTCTGATATGAACCATAGGAACGTTCCCTGCGGATATAATTTCCGGCACTGTCTGTTTCGTCATTTTCAGTTCTGTGTTCAGCGGTAATTACAAGGTAATTGCCATTTATATCAAGTTTGATGTCATCTTTTTCAAAGCCCGGAAGTTCAGCTTCCATAACATATTTATTGCCTTCATCACGAATATCAGTCCTGCATGCTTTCAGCGGCATTGAAGCTCCGAAAAAGTCCTTTTCAAAATCATTGAATGCATTGAAAAGATTAAAGTTGTTTTCAAACGGTGTAAGTCCATACATAAATAATTCCTCCTGACTTTCGGGGATATTTCCCCACATGCTTTTATGATATGCAGATTTTAAAATTTATTTAATCTTTCCATTGGTATCATTTCCTTTCTTGTTTCATTGTCTATATGATACTTCCGTTAAATGACAGGATTATTAAGCTTTTGTGATAAATTGAAGAAAATTAGCACTCTCAGCATGAGAGTGCTAATTGATTTGAAATATAAATTGGTATGAGTAAATTATTATTTTACAGTGGATTTTTTTGACAGATAAGAAGCAAGTGCGGCGGCATCTCTTACGTCATTTTTGCTGTCACAGTTGAAATCGGCTGTACTGTCAAGTTCATCTGATTTCTTTGAAGCCAGTTTCTGAGCTATAAAAGCTGCGTCCCTTACATTGACTTCTGCGTCGGAATTGGCATCGCCTGAAACATAATATGCAGCATCTAACTGTTCCAATGCATAGAATATTTTTGCGTAATCCAGTGCTTCAAATTCTTTTTGATTATAGTTTACTAATGCTTTATTTAAGTTGACCTTTATTTGTGCATATGATACATACAGGTTTGAATTGATTTCAGTTAAATCTTTTGGATATGAAGCTTCATAGTGGTCAGAACTGTTAAAAATATTTGAAAGCATAGTGTTGAACGAATTTTGAAGCTGTCCCATATAATAACTATCATTTTTTTGTTCTGCATTAACAGAAATAAACTTTGAAACTGAAATCCATGTATTTCCGTCTTCATCAGTTGACAAATATTTATCAATTTCTCCGCTTTCACACATCTCTTTGACTTTCTCATATATTTCAGAAGATGAGTCTTTTGTATAATTAAAATAACCGCTGGTTCTTCTGTTTATATCATTGGTCAGCTCTTTTGTGAACAGTGTTTCAGACATTTCTACTATATACTGCATGTTATAATATCCGCGTGTATTTGTGAAATCAAGTAAATCTCCGCCAGCACCATAATTTTCATCAGCTGCTTCAATACAGATATTTGAGAATGGAGTTATACATGCTGTACCAATCGTAATACTGGTTAAACTTACAGCCAATATCTTTTTTAATTTTTTCATAATTTTTCCTTTCTTTAATTTTTAGAGTAATTTTAATCTGTGCAAAGTAAATATAGATGCATCTATTTTTTATTAATAATACCTTGCATTTCATAATTAAATTATACTCCGTTATTTTAAAAAGTCAATACTTGGAATGATTTTTTTTTTACTTTTGGTAAATTTTGTAATATTATACCAGTTATTCCGGAAAAAGCAGAATAATAATTAATAAAATAAGATAAACTATTTAAGGTATTGACTTTTTATGGAATGGGATATATACTTATAAATGAGAGAAAATAAATTAATCCGGATATACTATGATTTCCGGGTAAATATTATAATTGCGGGTGATAATAATGGATAAAAACACAATGTATAAGCTTACTTACGGATTGTTTGTTCTTACGTCAGAATTCAACGGAGTGGACAGCGGCTGTATTATTAATACGGCAGGACAGGTTACTTCTGAACCTAACAGAATCAGTATTACTGTTAATAAAAGCAATTACACTCATGAGCTATTGTCATGCTCCAGTAAATTTAATATTTCGATACTAAGTCAGGACGCCGGATTTGATATCTTTAAAAGATTTGGTTTTCAGTCCGGACGTGATGTAAATAAGTTTAAGGATTTTCCTGATGCAAAACGCAGTAAAAACGGAATTTATTATGTGACAAGCGGTACCAATGGATATATCAGTGCAAGCGTGGAACAGACTGTGGATCTTGGAAGTCATACACTGTTTATCGCATCAGTAAATGATATGGAAGTACTGTCGGATACACCTTCTGCGGATTATGCCTATTATCATCAGAATATTAAACCAAAGCCGGAGACTTCAAAAACTTCCGGCGGAAAGACTGTATGGAGATGTAAGGTGTGCGGATATGAGTATGAGGGAGATGAACTCCCGGCTGATTTTATCTGTCCGCTTTGTAAGCATCCGGCTTCAGATTTTGAAAAAATATCCGGCTGATATTTTTAAAACAGGGATCGTTAATGATCCCTGTTTTTATTTGAAATTAAAATAGTATAAATTGTCAGATTTTGTTGAATTGATGAAAAAATTGTGGTATGATATTTCTGAGGTGATATTTTATGATAAGAATGGCAGTGGCAGATGATGATGAGGCTATTTGTGATGAACTAAAACAGTTTATCAATAAGTTTGAAATAAAATATGGATATAATATTCAATGCGATATTTTCACTTCATGTGAAGCTCTTGAAAAAGCTATGGATAATGGAACGGATTATAAGCTTTTGTTTCTGGATATTGAATTTCCGGGAATGGACGGCATAGAACTCAGTAAAAAAATAAGAAATTATTATAAAAATATGAAAATGCAGATTATTTTTATTTCGTTTAAAACTGATTATGCCATGGAACTTTTTGATATTCAACCCTTTAATTTTCTTATAAAGCCGCTTAAAGAGGAAAAAGTATATTCATGTCTTACAAAATATATGATTTATTATAATCAGACTTATCAGTTTTTTGAATATACATATGAAAATATGCGACATCGTATTGCTTTAAATGAAATTATTTATTTTGAAAGTGACGGCAAGAAAATGATTATGCATACTATTGACAATAATATTGCATTTTATGGAGTGTTTGCGAGTGTTGCCGAAAAGCTCAGATCTCAGTTTGTAGTGGTTAAAAGGGGAGTACTGGTAAATATTCAGCATATTATCAAAATCAGTTTTACCTATATAGAGTTGTCTGATAAATCAGTTATTGAGATAAGCCGGAGTTATCGCAATGAAGTACGTGACCGTCTGGCACTGCAATGAAAGGAAAACGAATGGAAACTATATTATATTTATCTTCAAATCTGGTGCATGTTTATGCTGTATACATATTTTTCCAGTTGATTCTGGGAGAAAGCCGTTTTAATAAATGGATTGAAGCACTGACATTTTTAGGATACTATGCAATGAATTCAGTCGGATTTTTATTATTTGATAATCTTATAGTTAATCTGCTTACTAATATTGTACCTTTGTTTCTGATTTCTTTTCAGTATCATAAATCAATATTAGGCAGAAAAATATTTTGTGCTCTGTCAGCCTGTGCGCTTGGCATGTTCACTGATCTGCTTATTTTCTCTGTTTTGCCGCCGGATTCTGTTCTGGTGGAAAAGGGAGTTTTTCAAAGTGTACTTTTGCTGATATTTGTTTTTATTCTGAAGCATTTTATAACTAACAGAGAAACTGAACTTAAATCCAATCATATATGGTTTATAGTTTTGATTTCACTGGGAACTATTACAGTAGGACAGCTGACTATAAATGAATTTAATTTTAAAAGTCTTTTGGTATCAGTAATACTTCTTCTGATAAATTTTCTGAATTTTTATATGTATGACAAAGATCTCAAACAGCTTCAGATGCAGCATACAATGCATATGATAGAGATATCAAATAAAGCATATCAGAATCAGCTGGATATTTTGAATGAATCCCAGAAGAAAATAAGACTTTTAAAACATGATATAACAAATCACATGTATAAGATAAAGAAACTGGTGACAGACGGGAAATATGAAAAGGCGGTTGAATATATTGACCAGATGGGAGAATTTACATCTGTGGATAAAGAATATGTGAGTACGGGAAATAATGATATTGACTGTCTTTTAAATTACAAGCTTTCACTTGCAAATGAAATGGGGGTTGAATTTTACTGTGATATTTGTCTTCCGGACAAACTGGTTGTAACTTCATTTGATCTTAATACTATTATTGGAAATCTTCTTGATAATTCATTGCAGGCATTAAAGAATACTGATGATAAGAAGCTTGTAGTAAAAATTAAATATTATAAAGGCTGTATTAAAATGTATATTGAAAATACCTATAATCCGGAAAGCAATTCAGAAAATAAAAAAGACGGTGAGCATGGACTGGGATTGCTGAGCGTTCGTCGTGCCATTGAAAAATATCATGGGATTCTGGAAATAAATCCTGCTGATAAAAAATTCTGTGTAAATGCTTTTATGTATAATAGTCTTGAATGAGAACTTGTCACATTAAAAATGTGACAGGTTCTGAAAAAACAGGAGGGAAGAAGAAAACAAAAAATGGAAAATAAAACAGGAAAAGAAAAACTGCTCTCAAAAACATGGGCAGCAGCACTGCTTGCACTGATATGTTCAGCGCTATGGGGCAGTGCTTTTTCAGGCGTTAAAGTGGGATATGAAAAATTTGGAATACAGGCATCTGCGTGGCAGGATCAGATGGTATTTGCCGGAATAAGATTTTTTATTGCAGGTATAATGGCACTTATTGCAGGAAGTATCGGAGAGAAAAAGCTTCTTGTTCCTCATAAAAAATCTTTATATAAAATAATGATAATAAGCCTTTTTCAAACGGTTTTGCAGTATTTTTTCTATTATATCGGACTTGCTCATACTACAGGTGTCAAAGCGGCAATTATAGTTGCTGCAAATGTTTTTACATCAATTCTGATATCATCATTAATATTCAGACTTGAAAAGCTTACAGTGAAGAAAATAATCGGCTGTATTATCGGCTTTGCCGGTATCATTGTTATAAATGCCGGCGGACTTAAGGGAAATATGAGCTTTAGTATATCAGGAGACGGATTTATATTTTTAAGTACAATAGCAAACGGATTTTCGTCCGTACTTATGAAAAAATATTCTGTCGGGGAAAATCCCGTTATGCTGAGCGGATGGCAGTTTTGTATCGGCGGACTGATTTTATGGCTTATAAGTGCAGTATCAGGGGGAAAGCTCGGAAATATAACCGTTTCATCTGTATCAATACTTCTGTATCTGGCGTTTGTGTCAGCAGCTGCATATTCTTTGTGGTCAATATTGCTTAAGTATAATCCGGTATCAAAAATCGCAGTATTCGGATTTATGAATCCTGTTTGCGGTGTGATTATTTCAGGAATTGTTCTTAAGGAATCAGATTCTTTCGGTATAAATGGATTGATAGCTCTTATTCTGGTTTGTACAGGAATATATGTTGTAAATAAAAATAAAAAACGGAAATAATGCTGCTTAAATATTGACAAATTATTCATATATGTGTATAATATTAGTATAGTAAGTATAAAAAATTAATATCTATGGGCATCACTTTATGTCCGAAAAAAGGAGAGACGAAAAAATGAAAACATTAACTAAACGGTTTATACCTGTAATCCTGACAATTGCTGTGTTCAGTATTTTAATATCCGGAAATTCCGTATATTATGATTTCCCTGAGGCATATATCAGTGCGGAAACAGCAGCTGAACAAAGCGGAAACTATACACTTGGTATTTCTGATACCGAAGGGAATCCCGGTGATAAGGTTACTGTCGATGTGATTTTCAGTGGGGACTGCAATCTTGACTCAATTGATGCTGTGATGAAATGGGAGGATTCAGACCTTAAGGCAGATAAGGTTACAGGTGTATCTGAAATCGGTATCTCATCTGTAATAGGTTCAAATTATATTACCTTTGCCGGATTTTCATCTGACTTAAGCGGAGCTTCTTCCGGCAGTATTGTTTCAGTTGATTTCACAATTCCGGAAAATGCTCAGCCGGGAACTATTTATGATCTTACATTTAAAGCTGTTAATGTTCTTGGAACTGTTGACGGCGATGGAAATACTTTGAATATATTGAATAATGCTGACATTACAGCAGGTAAAATTACTGTTAAGGGTGCTGATACTGATACTGTTCCGCATGTTAGTCTGTCAGATATTGAAGGAAAACCGGGAGAAACAGTTACTGTAGATGTTCTTTATGACTGTAAGTATAATTTTGATGCAATTGATGCTGCAATAAAATGGAATGACACAAATCTTAAATCTGAATCAGTAAGCGGTGCTGAAAATGTAAACGCTACATATTTAAACGGCAGCGGATATGTAACCCTTGCCGGATATACAAGTGTGACAGGGGGAATATCTTCCGGTAAAATTGCGTCAATAGATTTTGTGATACCTGATGACGCTCAGCCGGGTACGGTTTATAATTTAACCTTTACAGTTGTATCTACTGTTTCTGTTTACAATGAGGACGGGGTTCAGACAGATATGAGTCAGAAAGCTGTAATGAACAGGGGAACAATTAAAGTTTCAGAAGGTGCTGTAACTACTGCTGTTACCTCAGCTACAAAACCGATTGCTACAACTGTAACAACAGTCAATACTACTGTATCCAAGACAACTGATGTATCCGAAACATCGGATACTGCCGCTGTTACTTCAGCAACAAAACAGGTTACAGTAACTACTGCAGAATCAACATTCGCATCATCATCAACATTAGCAAGCACTTCCGTTTCAGCAGCCGAGACAACAGTTACTACACCTGTTTCCACAACTGAAACAATTAAAGGCGATGCAGATCTTGACGGAAAATTATCTGTAAGAGATGCGACGGTTATTGCACAGAAACTTGCTCAGAATAAAAAGGAAGAGCTTCCGGAACGAGCAGATTTTAATGGTGACAATGTAATAAATGTAAGGGACGCTGCGGCAATAGCACGTTACCTTGCAAATGAATATAAGAATTCCAAATAACACATTAAGACAAAACAACACCTTACAAACATGAATTTGTAAGGTGTGTTTTTTTAAAAAATGAAATAATCCGATATCTTAATCTATTCCGAAAAGATGAAGTGTCTTTTGCCAGAAACTGAGCTTTTCTTCTTCCGGTTCTTCCTCTGGTTCGTATTCCGGAATTTCAATTGCATCTGTTTTTATTACAAATTGTACCGAATGAACATCAGTATTTTTCTCTGAAACAAATGACGTTATTTCACTGTCAGAGCCCTGCATGGACGAAATTACATTATCAATTTCCTTTTCTATTTCCTTATCCATACCTGAAGTTTTATCTTTTAATTCACCTGTACCGTCGGAAAGTTCCCCGGCACCGCTGCACAGTTCGGAAATGCCGTCATATAATTCGGCTACTCCGTTATCCAGTACATCTGAACCTTCAACAAGTGCTTTGCTGCCTGACGCAAGGTCAGATACGCCGTCAGTAAGCTCTGAATATCCCTGGGCAATTTTATCAACGCCTGAAGTATAGTCACAGATTCCGCCGTCTAAGGTATTGTACTGAACAGTCAGAGCATCAATACCATCTGAAAGCATGCTGACATTTACAAGCATTGTACTTAATGTCTCGGCAAGAGTACCGATTGATTTATCAAATTCATCATAACTTGCTTCAAGCTGATCAAGTCCTGATACAAGTTCAGAAACACCATCAGAAAGTCCGTTCAGATACTGTTCTGTTCCTGCGATTGCACCGTTATTGCCGTTTAACAGCTGTATTATCTGATAAAGCTGATCAACCTGTGCCTGAAGCTGAGCTGCCTGTTCTTCATATCCGGGAATACCCTGAATCTGAGAAATAGTATCATTGAGCTGTGCAATTTGTGCATAAAGATTGTCTATTGCCTGTGTATTGCCAGCAGCAAGAGAGTCGATATCAAGTCCGTTTGCCGACATTGCCGCCTTATACTGTGCATATCCTAAACTTCCCTGAAGCTGTTCTGCACCGCTTTTTAAATCAGAAATTGCTGTTTTGATTTGACCTGATGCAGCAGCCAGTTTCTTAACGCTTTCAGTATCAGAAGAAACAGAATCAAGAGCATTCTGAATCTGTGCAAGAGCAGACTTTACCTGTCCCGAACCTGATGTAAGCGTATCCGACTGTGCATTCAGCTCATCCAGACCGCTTTGGAGTGTATAAATTCCGGATAAAAGCTTTTCAACGCCGCTGTCAAGGCTTTCTGTACCATAATAAAGCTGGGAAGAACCGCTTTTCAGAGAAGTTCCACCGTCTTTGAGCTGATCAGAGCCATCACTTACTGATTTTGCACCCTCGTCAATTTTTTCTACACCGTCGCTTAACTCTGAAACTTTTTCGGTTATCTGACTGTCATCATATTCAATATTCAGGTTCATTTTCACACCATTAATGGAAACAGCATCCATTTCAAAATCCCTGACATCGGCAGTAATTGACGCATTGATTCCCTTGCCCGGAAGAATAGTATAAGACAGCTGTTTATCACTTCCAACATTTGCTATTGTTGCACCATCGGCTTTAATATTCGAGCAAAGCTCGGTATCAAGAGTAAAGGATGCCTGTAAAGCGTAATTGTCATAAAACTTTGTTTTGCATTTATTATTTTTACTGATTTTAAATTTGATTTCCAGACTGCCGCTTTTTCCGGCTGTTTCTTCTGGGGATAATTCTTTTCCGTCAAGAAAATATCGTATTGATATATTCCATGGTATTTCTGTTTCTTTCAGGTTTCCCTGCATATATGCCTTTTCTGCCTGAGTGGAAAAGGTGATTTTATCTCCGTCCACTGTAATGGCATCATTTGTATTGAGCATTTTTACACTTTCGTATTTGCCGTAATCAGTAATATCTCCGCTTCCGAAAATATTTACCGCATACGAACTGTTCACAGAACCATCTGCACCAGTCATAATATAAATTACTTCTTCCTTGTCTGCGGAAGTTTCCGCAGATACTGAAACCGGAAGAACTGCGGGAATGAGTATTAATACTGCAAGACCGGCGGATATAGTTTTATTTAATATTTTCATTTATAGTCACCTCATACACCTTTATAAAATTCAGCACCTTTTGTTGTCTTTTCAATAAGTTTATCAAAAATACACAGCAGACCCGGCAAAACGAACATTACAATTGCCAGTGAGCAAAGAGTTCCTCTTCCAAGGAAAATTCCAAGCTGTGCCAGAAGTCCGTGAGTAGAAATGTAACCAAGCAGAAAACCTACAACTGTAAGCACGCTTCCTGATGTAAGGATTGATACAGTACAGGAAGAAATTGTTTCAACAACTGCCTGTTTTTTAGGCATTTCCTTGCGGTATTCCATATATCTGTCAGTCATAAGAATTGCATAATCGACGGTTGCTCCCAGCTGAATGGAACTGATAATCAGATAAGCAATGTAGAAAATCGTATTATCTGTAAAATACGGGAATGACAGATTCAGCCATATTGCCGTTTCAATACTCAGCACCAGTATTACAGGCAGACTTATTGATTTCATTGTCAGCAGCAACACAACAAAAACCGCACCAATTGCAATCAGGTTTACCTTCATCATATCGCTTGTAACGGTATTCATCAGATCATAAGTGCTGACGCCGTTTCCGGCAAGATAATACTTATCATTGTAAAAATCTTCTGCGATAGTACGGATTTCT
Source organism: Porcipelethomonas sp. (assembly GCF_051893655.1). Classification (NCBI taxonomy): domain Bacteria; kingdom Bacillati; phylum Bacillota; class Clostridia; order Eubacteriales; family Oscillospiraceae; genus Porcipelethomonas; species Porcipelethomonas sp. The sequence continues at coordinate 17,776 of NZ_JBJFHN010000144.1, forward strand.
TCTACAAGATCAAAGGTTTCTTCACCCTCATAATCAGTATCCAGTGATAAAACCATACGGCTGTAATTTTCAGATTCGAGCATGGATAATGTTTCTTCATCAAGATACTCCTGCGGGATTTCATTTCCTACTGTATCAACATAGGATATAATATCCTTTACCTGAGGCAGCTTTTTAATCTCATCTGAAAGTTCAAGCTGAGTTTTCTGATCTCCCTTCGGAACAAGAAGTACATAAGTATCGCTTTTGCCGAAAGTTTCTTCAATAAGTGCTGTATCTGAACCTAGCTGAGTTTCTTCATTGAATATGTGAGATGAGCCGTAATAGTAATCATTTGAATTAGATGCCAGATATGCCGGTACAATAATTACTGCGAATATGCATGCAAAAGGAATCATTACCTTTCTGACTGTTTTTCCGAATTTTTCAAAGCCAGGAACCAGCTTGCGGTGATGTGTCTTGTCAATTATTTTACATACCGTCAGAATGAAATTCGGCATGAAAATAAATACACTGATAAGACTTATTGCAACGCCCTTTGCAAGAACCAGTCCCAAGTCAGGACCTATGCGGAATCTCATAAGACAGAGTGCTAAAAATCCGATTACAGTAGTAACTCCGCTTGAAAGGATGGAACTTGTGGATTTGCACAAAGCGTCAACCATTGCTTCCTTTGGGTCTGAAAAATCTTTTCTGCTTTCTTCAAAACGATGCAGAAGAAATACTGAATAGTCAAGGGAAACTGCCAGCTGCAGGATTGCACCTGCTGCATTTGATACAAAGGAAATCTCACCGAAAATAATGTTGCTTCCCATATTGATTATAATTGCAACACCCAGTCCCAGTAAAATAACCACAGGCTCTGCCCACGAAGTTGTTGTAAAAACAAGTACCAGCAGCACAAATGCCACTGCAATTGAGGCAATCTGTGCGATTTCTGTTACCGTACTTTCCGTAGCAACAGCAGTTGAAACTGCTGAACCTTCCATAGCATTATCGTCACCGATAATATCTCTTATGGCATCTACACCATCAAGAATGTGTTCCTCATCCAGGGTTATTGAAAAAAGAGCATTGCCGTCTTTATAGTAGCTTTCTACTGCATCTTTATCCTGAAACTCCAGCGGAGTATCAATATTAAGACTGTCATCCAGCCACATAACGTCCGAAACGCCTTCAACTGCCTGTATTTTTTCTTTGTATTCCATAGCTTCCGGAACAGTAACATCCTTTACCATAACTCTGACATTGGGTATTCCGCCGTCAAATTCCTCGTTCATAACGTCCAGAGAAACGGTTGATTTACTGTTATCCGGCAGATAATCATTCATGTCATAATTTACTGAAATAAACGGCTTGCACAGTGCACAGACAACTGCCAGTATAACGAATACTGCGATAACAAGCTTTGGCTTTGCAGTTACTTTTTCGTAAAACTTTTTCAAGTTTTATCACCTCCTGAAATTAATGCTGTTCCTGTAAGAATCAGTTTTCTTTTGTCTGTTTCAAGAACCAGCGTGATTTTATCACTGTCCAGAAAACCTGTCGCCTTATATTCTGTATTGCGGATAATTGTTTTCAAGGCTCCTGAAATATGACAATTCCCTTCTTCATCAACATTTCCACTGAAAAAATTGTCATATTTCATTATATTTATTATGCCATTTATTTTATCGCCTGATATTTCGGTTGTCAACATCCCTTTTTTATCCCCTATGGGAGAGGAAAGTACTATCTCATATTTATTAGTTTTGATATTTTCCATTTTTTCATCATTCCATGCATTCGTAAATTTTGCATAATACGTCAACTATCTGCCCTTCGTCATTGCTTGCTGTGTTAATGCAAAAATCATAATCCGAAAGCTTTCCCCAGTCGCATGAAGTATAGTAGTTGTAATATGAACTTCTCAGCTTATCCGATTTTCTGATTTTTGCGGCAGCCGCCTTTTCACTGAGGGAATCTACCTCCATAGTCATGCGGATTCTGTCTTTCATAGGAGCTGTCATAAATATGCTTTTAACCATATAATCAGTATTATTTTTCAGAATGTAATCGGCACATCTTCCCACAATTACGCAGTCGCTTTCTTCGGCGTAATTCAGGATCAGTTTCTTTTGTATTTCAAAAAGAATATCGTTTGCGTTCATGCCGTAATATTCTTTTTCACCGCCTTCATAATAGACAGTATGAAAAAAAGCATTCGCAGCTTTTTCTTCCGCCTTTTCCAAAATATCCTTTGAAAGTATACCGGATTTTACAGTCTCGTCAAATATTTTTTTATCATAATACGGAATATCCAGACAGTCAGCAAACTTGTGGGCAATAAAATGTCCTCCGCTGCCAAACTGTCTTCCGATACAAATTATCTTTCGCATATTTCCCATCCTTTTTTTGAATTTTGTGTCTGTTTCATTTATATAATTATGATATTCTGATTTTAATATCTTTTCAACGGTCAAATACGGATAAGTGTTGAAAAACCGGACAGATACGCCTTGGTTGACGGTCAAATCTGCCGAATTAACTATTGAAAAAATTAGTGGACAAATGTATAATAATTAAGTCAATACCAGATTGAATTAGTGCTTTACCAGGAGGAACTACAATGAAACACGAAGTAACATCTTTAAATACTAAAAAAACAATAGCGGCTTCCCTCAAAAAATTCATGGAGAAAAAACCGCTGTCTAAAATAACAGTAAGCGAAATCGTTGCCGACTGCGGAATCAACCGCAAGACATTTTATTATCATTTTGAGGATATTCAGGCATTATTGAAATGGATGCTGGAACAGGAGGCAATTGAAGTTGTCAAAAACTTTGATTTGCTGCTTGACCATGAAGAAGCAATCAACTTTGTCATAGACTATGTGGAGCAGAATAAGCATATTCTTAACTGTGCTTACGATTCAATGGGACGTGATGAGCTGAAACGTTTTTTCTATAATGATCTCTACGGGATTATGCACAGTATTGTAAATCATCTTGAAGATATTTTAGGAACCTGTGTAACTTCTGATTATAAGGATTTTGTGTGTGATTTTTATACTGAAGCACTTGCGGGAACATTGATAAATCTTCTGAAAAATAAACAGCCATATGACAAGCAAAAACTTATTGACTATATTTCGATTACACTGAAATCTTCTCTGCCAGCTATCCTGAACGCAGATATGAATCAAAAACAGTGATGATATGAAGCTTGACATTTATTTTATACAGTGTTAAAATTATTCAGTAATAAAGATAATAATGCGGTGACACTATGAATAAAAAAATAAATTATAAGGTTATTTTAATATGGAGTGCAGTTTTCCTGTGGATGATCATGATTTTCTGCTTTTCTGCACAAAATGCAGATGAATCATCAGATACCAGCGGAGGTTTTGCAAAATTACTGGCAAAAATCATATACAATAATTTTGATACTGTAAATTTGCCTGAACAGGAGATAATAATTAATAAATGTCAGTTTATCGTGAGAAAGGCTGCACATTTTTCGGTGTATAATGTTCTGGGAATACTTACCTTTGCGGCGGTACATATTTCCGGACTGAAATTTCCCCTTGTCAAAGCACCTGTTATCTGTCTTGCATACGCTGCAAGCGATGAGATACATCAATATTTCGTACCCGGAAGAAGCTGTGAGCTGAGAGATGTGTGCATCGACTTTTCCGGTTCGGTTACCGGAATAATTCTGGCATGTCTGGTTCTTTTGATTGCTGTTAAAATGCGAAAGGGAAAAATTAAATAATTTATTTTTTAAAAATCCCTTGACAAATAAAAAAACCGGACATATAATATAACCATAATATTTTTTAAATTCTAAGAGCAAAGGCAAGTAATTAGTAAAACGATGTTTCAGAGAGCCGGCGGTTGGTGTGAATCCGGTACATACGATGCTGATGAATGGATTTGTGAGAAGCATAGTGAACGTTTTTCAAGTAGCTGTCGCCGTTTTTCCCACGTTACAGGGATAGGATATGAAGTTATTTACGGAGTATCTGAAAAAGGAGAGCTTGTTTTATATTTAAAGCTTTTGAATCTGGGTGGCACCACGATGTCTATCGTCCCTTTTCAGGATGATGGACTTTTTTTATTGCCTTTTTGCAAAGTTACTTAAATTTTTAAAGGAGAATAATTATGATTTATCCGAGCATAGAAGAAGCAAAGGAAAAATACAGCGAATATGATGTCTTTCCGGTTGCATGTGAAATATTATCGGATTCGTTTACACCGATTCATATTTTCAAAGCCCTTAAAAGAGATGAAGAAAACGCTTTTATTCTTGAAACTGTAAATAATGGAAATCAGTGGGGACGCTACTCATTCATAGGAATTAACCCTAAGGTTGAAGTGAAAATTGATCGTGGAACAGCATATTGTACACAGGGCGGCAGTACTACTGAAGAAATTATTACAAATCCTGTAAAATATCTTCAGAATATCCTGAAACATTACAAATCGCCTAAAATTAAAAATATGCCTAATTTCACCGGCGGATTTGCAGGGTATTTCGGATATGATACAGTCCGCTATATGGAAAAAAAGCTTGTGAATGTCCCGGAAGACGATACACATATGCCGGACTGTCATCTGTTTTTATATGATGAAGTGGTAGCTTATGATCATCTCAGCAGTAAAATAATAATTATTATAAATATTTATAATAACAAAAATCTGGAGCAGCAATATAAGGCAGCTCAGAAACGTATGGAAAAAATAATTGATAAAATCACTTCGTATTTTGAAAGACCAAGAAGTATCGGAGAAGTAAAGGATATAACAGTAAACTCAAATGTAACCCATGATGAATTTATAAATAATGTTGAAAAGGCAAAAAAACATATTGTTGACGGGGATATTTTCCAGATAGTTTTATCACAGCGGTTTGAGGTTGACAATCCGCCGGAAAGCTTTAATGTCTACCGTATGCTCAGAGCTACAAACCCTTCTCCTTATCTTTATTATTTTAAAAACAAGGAATATAATATTGCAGGAGCATCTCCTGAAATGCTGGTTAATGTAACTGACGGCATAGTTAAAACAAAGCCTATTGCAGGAACAGTTCCGAGAGGTGTGACAGAGGAAGAGGATCTGGCACTGGAAAAATCACTGATTTCTGATCCGAAGGAATGTGCAGAGCATACAATGCTTGTGGATCTGGGAAGAAATGATGTGGGAAGAGTTTCAAAATTCGGAACAGTTGAAGTCACAAGTTTTATGAAGGTTGAAAGATATTCAAAGGTTATGCATCTGGTTTCTGATGTCAAGGGAGAAATTCAGGATGACAAAAACGCTCTTGACGCACTTATGGCAGTACTTCCGGCAGGTACTCTGTCAGGTGCTCCTAAGGTAAGGGCAATGGAGCTTATTGACGAACTGGAAAACAGGAGAAGAGGTCTTTACGGCGGAACAGTAGGTTATATAGGTTTTGACGGAAATATAGATACATGTATTGCAATACGCACTGTTTTATTTAAAAACAAAAAAGCCTATATTCAGGCAGGTGCTGGAATTGTTCATGACTCTGTTCCGGAAAAGGAATTCTGTGAAACACAGAATAAGGCTAAGGCAATGATTAACGCTATCAGGGAGGCTACCGCTTTATGATACTTTTAATAGATAACTATGATTCATTTACTTATAATTTATATCAGTTTTTCGGAGAGATTTATCCGGATATAAAAGTTGTAAGAAATGATGAAATTACAATAGAGGAAATAGAAAAACTTTCTCCGGAAGCAATTATTGTTTCTCCCGGTCCGGGATATCCTAAGGACGCAGGAATTTCTATTGAAGCAATAAAACATTTCAGCGGAAAAATGCCGATACTGGGTATCTGTCTGGGACATCAGTCGATCTGTGAAGCTTTCGGCGGAAAAATTGTTCCTGCAAAAGAGCTTATGCACGGCAAGTCCAGCAGCATTAAAATTGACACTTCATCTGATATTTTTAAAACACTTCCGGAAACTATCGTTTGTGCAAGATATCATTCCCTTATAGCTGATGAAGGCAGTCTTCCAGATTGCCTGAAAGTAATCGGATATGACTCGTCGGGTCAGATAATGGCTGTAGAGCATAAACAGTATCCCACATACGGACTGCAGTTCCATCCGGAATCAGTTCTTACAAATTACGGAAAAATAATAATAAAGAATTTCTTGTCAAAGATTGAAGGGATAAACATGAATAATATAAACACTCCGGCACCGGAAATGCCTAAAACACAGTTAAAGCCTTTTATTGCCAAAGTTGTAGATGGAAACAGTCTTAGTCAGGAAGAGGCTATGGATGCTATGGATATAATCATGAGCGGAAATGCAACTGATGCTCAGATTTCTTCTCTCCTTACTGCTCTGAGAATCAAAGGTGAAACTATTGATGAAATCACAGGTTTTGCAAAAATAATGAGAGAAAAGGCAAATACTGTTAAAGACTGCAAAGACGCTATTGATATCGTCGGCACAGGGGGCGATCTTTCCAATACATTTAATATTTCCACTACAGCTTCATTTGTTATTGCAGGCTGCGGAGTAAAGGTTGCAAAGCACGGCAACAGAAGCGTTTCAAGTAAAAGCGGTGCAGCAGACGTTTTGGAAAATCTCGGAGTTAAAATTACTTCTTCCCCTGAACAGGCAAAGGAAATGATTGATAAAATCGGTATTTCATTCCTTTTCGCTCAGAGCTATCATGGCTCAATGCGCTTTGTAGGTCCGGCAAGACGTGAAACTGGAATCAGAACTGTATTTAATATTTTAGGTCCTCTGTCAAACCCGGCAAATACTGATTATATTCTTCTGGGCGTATATGACAAGGAGCTTTTAAAGCCTATGGCTGAGGTTTTAATGAATCTTGGAATAAAGAGAGCTATGCTGGTTTACGGAAATGACAGACTGGACGAAATTTCAATTTCTGACAATACTTCTGTATGTGAAATCAAGGACGGAGAAATGTCATTTTACGAAATCAATCCGGAAGATTACGGATTCAAAAAAGCTGATAAAAAAGATGTTGTAGGCGGTACTGCTGAAGAAAATGCTAAAATCACTCTGGGAATCCTTCAGGGAAAAATTAAAGACGCTAAGCGTGATATTGTTCTGCTCAATGCCGGCTGTGCACTTTACATCTGCGGAAAGGCTGACACTATTAAGGGCGGTATTGAGCTTGCTGCTGCTAGTATTGACGGCGGCTGGGCAGAAGCTAAACTTAATCAGCTTATTGAAAAATCAAACAGCTTTTAATGGAGTAAAACTATGATATTGGACGATATAATAGCAAAGCGGAAAATTCAGCTTGACAGAGAAAAAAATACAGTTTCTCCTGAAGAAATCAAAAAAACGGCACTTGACATGGATACTCCCTGCCGGGATTTTTATGCTGCATTAAAGGGCGGCAGATTGTCTGTTATCTCAGAAGTAAAAAAGGCATCCCCTTCAAAATCGGTTATTAAAGAAGATTTCAGACCGGTTGAAATTGCTGAAAACTATGAAAAAGCCGGAGCAGATGCAATTTCATGCCTTACAGAAGAATTTTATTTTAAAGGATGCAGCAGATATCTTAAAGATATCAGGGAAGCGGTAAATATCCCTATACTTCGCAAGGATTTTATTTTTGATGAATATCAGATTTATGAAGCAAGGGCAATCGGTGCAGATGCCATACTGCTTATTGCCGCAGTACTTGACACAGAAACCATGAAGCAATTTAAAGATATTGCCGAAGGACTTGGCATGAACTGTCTTTTTGAAGCCCACAACAAAGAAGAGCTTGACTCAATTTTAAAATGCTCCCCGAAAATTGTGGGTATCAATAACCGAAACCTTAAAACCTTTGAGGTAAGCCTTGACAATACTGCGTCACTGAGCAGATTTATTTCCGATGAATGCGTACTGGTTTCCGAAAGCGGTATTGCGACCCACGAGGACATGCAGAAAGTACGTGAAAACGGTGCAGACGCAGTTCTTATCGGGGAAACTCTCATGAGAAGTGACAATATTGCAGATACCATGAATA
>NZ_JBJFHN010000145.1:0-5759 GCF_051893655.1 Porcipelethomonas sp.
TATACTAAGCTTGCATTTACAAATAATTTTTATTTGATAATAATTGCACTTATATGCTCATTCCCGATTGCAAAACTGATAAAAAAGATTAATGATAAATCCTCGGCAATAAATGTAGCGTCAACCTTTTTGAAAATTCCGGTAAATCTGGCACTTATTCTTGTAAGCAGTATTATGCTTGTTGATGCTACTAATAATCCGTTTTTGTATTTCAGATTTTAGGAGGCAGTAAATGCAGAAGAATAATAAAAATGATGAAAGATCTGCCCAGGCTTACATAAGAAAACTTTCTATAAAAAGAAAAAGAAAGATAAGAATGCTAAAGGCTGCAAATGTAATAATATGTGCGTTTACATTCGTAGTTATTGCAGCTTGTATGATTATTTTAAAACGTCCGAAAGTTTCTGAAACAGAAAACCGTACTCTTGCAAAATGGCCTTCTTTTTCATTTTCCGATTATTTTTCCGGTAAATATACTTCGGGAATAGAAAACTTCTATAATGATACTGTTCCGGGACGTGAAAAATTTAAGGAATGGACCGCAGATATCAGGGATATGTTCGGATTGAAGTCGGAAGAGGTTAAAATTCATGGTACACCTGTAAAACAGGATGTTAAGGAGAATAAAAGTAAGCAAACCGCTTTTTCATCTTTTGCAGCTAAAGCCAGCGAGACAAAAACTTCCGTCACAACGGCAGTTTCAGAAACCGAAGCGGCAACAGAACCTACGGAAGATCCTCTTGATGATCCGAACATTGAAGGAGAGATGAGTAATAACATATTAGTATATAATAATCGAGGCATAATGCTTTTTGGTGGAAGTTATTCAAATGGCGAATTATATGCACAGTATGTAAATGCATTTAAATCGGATTTAGGGGATGTTAATGTATACTCAATGGTTTGTCCGACGCCGGTTTCATATTATCTTCCTAAAAAATATTCAGACCTTACTGCCAGTGAAAAGGATAATATTGACAATATAAACAGTTATCTTGATGATGTGACTCCAATTGATGCCTATGGTGCTTTGATGGAGCATAAAGATGAAGAAATTTTTAAACGTACTGACCATCATTGGGCACAGCTTGGGGCATTTTATGCCGCAGAAGAATTTGCTAAAACTGCCGGAGTGCCTTTTGCATCTCTGACAAGTTATGAAAAGATCACAAAGCAGGGATATGTAGGTACGCTTTATGGATATTCCGGAGACAATGACTTAAAAGATAATCCGGAGGATTTTACTTATTATGTTCCAAAAAACAATTATACAACAACATATTATTCAACAGATATGACAGATGAATACGAGGGCAATCTGTTAATAAATCTGGATAATGTTGACCCTGTAAGCTGGTATCTGGTATTTATGGGAACTGATGCCGCTGTTACTCATGTTCATACTGATGTGGGCAACGGACGAAAGCTTGCGATTGTAAAAGACAGCTATGGAAATGCTCTTGTTCCTTGTCTGACAGGTTCATTTGAAGATATCTATGTTATAGATATGCGGTATTTTGAGGTGAATGCTGTGGCTCAGATGAAGGAATGGGGAATAACTGACCTTTTGTTTGCTATGAATACTTTCAGCGCAACCGGAAGCAATTTTGAGTGTATAGAAACAATAAGAACACAGTAAAGGAAAACAAAATGAAAGAATTATTATATCCCTTTGACAGCAGTTATCTTCTGAAAAACAGAAAAAAAATCAGGAGAGAGCTTCTTGAAAATAATACTGAACGAATTCATAAAAAAATAGCTGTACTGGGCGGCTCAACAACAAATGATATTGTGTCAATGCTTGATTTGTTTTTGCTTGATAACGGTATAGAATGTGAATTCTATCAGTCAGAATATGCTCAGTACTGGCAGGACGCTATGTTCGGAAATGAAAAATTAAATGCATTTCATCCTGATATTATTTATATTCATACAACTTCCAGAAATCTTGATGAATTTTCATTTGATATGTCACTTAATGAATCTGATATAGATGATATGTTAGAAAAACAATATTATCATTTTAAAAGTATGTGGGAACGTCTTAATGAAATTTATGATTGCCCGATAATACAAAATAATTTTGAGCTTCCGCAATACCGGACATTGGGAAATCGTGATTCATGGGATATACATGGCAGAATAAATTTTATTTCCAGACTTAATATGAAATTATATGAATATGCGTCATCACATGATTCTTTTTACATAAATGATATTAATTATATTTCATCATCATATGGTCTGGACAAATGGGCAGAACCCAAATACTGGTATATGTATAAGTATGCCATGAGTATGCATGCGATTCCGGATTTTGCTTTTAATTTATCTAATATTATAAAATCAATCTTTGGAAAAAACAAAAAAGCTTTTGCTCTTGACCTTGATAATACTTTATGGGGCGGAGTTATAGGTGATGATTCAGTTGAGGGAATTGAAATCGGGCATGAAACAGCTGACGGAGAAGCATATCTAGCTTTTCAGAAATATATAAAGGAACAAACTCAGCTTGGAATTTTGATGACAGTCTGTTCAAAAAATGATGAAGAAAATGCCGTTTCTGGTCTTAATCATCCAGATGGTGTATTAAAGCCGGATGATTTTGCAGCCTTTAAAGCTAACTGGAATCCAAAAGACATAAATGTATCAGATATTGCCGGGGAATTAAATATACTTCCTGAAAGCATTGTTTTTGTAGATGATAATCCGGCAGAGCGTGAAATAGTAAGCAGACAGATAGGATGTGCGGCTCCGGAAATGTCATCACCTGATGAATATATAAAAACTATTGACAAAAACGGATTTTTTGAAGTGACGTCATTTTCCGCTGATGATATGTCCAGAAATGATATGTATAAGGCTAATGCTAAGCGCCGTTTAGCTCAGGCGGAATTTGCAGATTATGATGATTACCTTAGAAATATGGATATGACAGCAATTATTGAAGACTTCAGACCTATATATATTCAAAGAATTACACAACTGATTAATAAGAGCAATCAGTTTAATCTTACTACCAGAAGATATACTCAAAGTGAAATTGAAGAAATTTACAATAGCAGTGATTATATAAGGCTTTATGGCAGGCTTTATGATAAATTCGGAGATAATGGTATAGTTTCTGTAATCATAGGCAAAATCAAAGGTACGGAACTTCATATTGATTTGTGGATTATGAGCTGTCGTGTACTTAAAAGAAATATGGAATATGCAATGCTTGACGTACTGGCAGAAGAATGCAGAAGAAAGATTTTAGAATCTATTTTTGGTTATTATTACAGAACAAAGAAAAATAATATGGTCAGCGGACTATATAATGATTTTGGATTTGAAAACATTTCTGTAAGCGATAATGGAGATAGTATCTGGAAGCTTGATTTAAATGAATATACACAAAAAAATAATATTATTAAATTAAAAGAAGGAGAAAAAATATGATAAATAATAATGAACTTTGGGAAAGACTGACAGGGGTTTTCAGAGATGTTTTTGATGATACGAAATTAAAAATTGATGAGGATACTACTTCTGAAGATATAGAAGATTGGGACAGTCTGGAACATATTAATCTGATTGATGCCGTGGAACATGAATTTTCCATGAAGTTTAAAATGAGGGAAGTATCTGGCATGAAAAATGTAGGGGAGATGGCAGATATTATTGCTGCAAGAGGTAAATAATTTTTAAGATGGTGAAAAATGAAATAATAATATTAGAAATTACTGATATCACAACAGATGGGAATGGAGTAGGAAAGTACAATGGAATGGCAGTATTTGTTCCGGAAACTGCTGTTGGTGATTTAATTGAAGCGAAAGTTGTAAAGGTTTTGAAAAATTACTCATTTGCAATTGTAAATAAAATATTAAAAGCTTCAAAGGATCGTATTGATTCTGATTGTCCGTATTTTCCAAAATGCGGCGGATGCTCATTCAGGCACATAAACTATAATGCAGAGCTTAAAATAAAAGAAAAGTTTGTTTATGATGCTTTTACACGTATAGGTAAAATAAACTGTGATTTTTTACCCATTTTAGGCTGTGATAATCAGAATGGATATAGAAATAAGGCTCAGTATCCTGTTGCTGAAAAGAACGGAAAAATAGAATGTGGTTTTTATGCAAAACGCAGTCACAGAATTATTGGAGGATTCGAATGCCGTCTTATTCCTGATGAATTTTCTAAAATAGCTCAAATGATTACAAAGTATGCTGCCCAAAATAATATAAGCGCTTATAATGAAATGACAGGAAAAGGAATTTTGAGGCATATTTATCTGAGAAGGGGAGCAGTTACAGGAGAAATAATGGTATGTGTTGTTGTTTCAAAACCATGTGCTGAAAAATTTTATGCGTTATGTGATATGTTAAAATCACACTTTAAAAGTGTGGTAAGTATTGTTATGAATATAAACTCTCAGAATACTAATGTAATTTTAGGACATAAAACGATTGTTTTATATGGAAAAGATAAAATTACTGATATTATGTGTGGGAATATAATTGGTATTTCTTCTCAGTCGTTTTATCAGGTTAATTCTCCGCAGGCTGAAAAATTATATAAAATTGCTGAAGAATTTGCTGATTTTAAAGGAGATGAAAGTCTTCTTGATTTGTATTGCGGTGCAGGGACAATTGGACTTTCCATGGCTGACAAGGTAAAGAAACTTACAGGAGTAGAAATAATTCCTCAGGCGGTGGAAAATGCACGGGAAAATGCTGCAAACAGTGGTATTGAAAATGCAGAGTTTATATGTTCTGATGCAGGTGAAGCAGCACATAAACTTGCTGAATCAGAAAGTTTGCCTGATGTTGTAATAGTTGATCCTCCAAGAAAGGGCTGTGATAAACTGACTCTTGATTCAATGGTAAAAATGCATCCGGAAAAAATTGTGATGGTTTCCTGTAATCCGGCTACTGCTGCACGTGACTGTGCTTATCTTGTTGATAACGGATATGAGACAGTTAAAGTTAAAGCTGTGGATCTGTTTCCTAGGACGTGCCACGTTGAGTGCGTGGTTTTGATGTCAAAAGCATAAACAACGTAAAATAGGCATTTTTGAGGATAAATAGGCTACTATACATTCTGACTTTATAATGTTCAAAGTAGGCTATTCTTTAACCTGGAGGTGAAATCATGGCAAAAAGAATAAGCTATATACCTGCTACTAAACCTTTTTTAGTAAAGAATGTCGGAATATATTGTCGTGTAAGTTCCAATAAAAAAGAGCAATTAAATAGTTTGGCTACACAAATATCTGCACTTACGAGTTCGGTATCAAAGATAGAGCAATGGAAATTGGTAGATACATTTATTGATATTGCTTCTGGAAAAGCTGGAGAAACCAGAAACGAATTTGATCGTATGGTTACAGCATGTGAATCAAAGAATATTTCGGTTATCGTAACAAAAAGCATAAGTCGTTTTGGCCGTGATACTGTTGAAACCATGGAAGCAATTCAAAGAATAAAGGCGGCGGGTGCTCGTATTATATTTCAAGAGGAAAACCTTGATACGGATGAATATGACAGCTCGTTTATCATTACTATATTGGAATCGTTAGCACAAGCGGAAAATGAAAGCAGGAGTGCTAACATTCGTCTGGGACTAAGTTATCGAGCTGCAACTGGGACATTAAAGAATTATGATAAGCCAATATATGGATACATAAAAAACGAGGCTGGTAAGTTAATTATTGATAAAGAAAAAGCTGAAGTAGTAAGAGACATATATTATTGGTATCTCAAAGGCGAAAG
>NZ_JBJFHN010000146.1:0-24901 GCF_051893655.1 Porcipelethomonas sp.
TTAAAATTTTACCCCATATTCGGCATCGAATATGGGGTTTTTCTACAGTCTGAAACAGCGGAAAATCCGCTGTTTTTTTATAAAATAGTCTCCATGCCCATTTTCTGAGGATACAGTCCGCACTTTTCATAAAACTTTACAGCACGTTCATTGCACATCCATACATTAAGGGTTACATTATAGCATTCATTTTTCCGTGCAAAATCCACAACGGCTCTGTAAATTTCTTCACCGATATGCTGTCCCCTGATTTTTTCGTCAACACAAAGATCATCTATGTAAAGGGTTTTTATATCCGTCATTGCTGTATCGCCTTTATGTTCCTGAAAAATACAAAAGGCATACCCCAAAACCCTGTCATTTTCATCAACACCTACTAAAACAGGTCTGCTTTTGTCATCAATTATTTCTTCGAGCTGTTGATCAGTATACTTTCTGCCGTTTTTTCTGAATAAATCTGGTCTGCCCGCATTATGCACATTGCATACCTGCAAAAGCAGCTCCCCGATTTTCTCAATATCCCGTTTTTCTGCCATTCGTACAGTCATTTCAATTCTCCATCATTTAAGTTTTTCCCATTCATTTTCTTTAAATCCGACCAGTATAATACTATCAGATACAATAATAGGTCTTTTTACCAGCATTCCGTCTGTAGCCAGAAGTTTCAGCTGTTCTTCCTCAGTCATATCAGCAAGTTTTTCTTTCAGGTTCATTGATTTATATAAAACGCCGCTTGTATTAAAAAAACGTTTCAGCGGCAGTCCGCTTTTCTTATACCATTCAGATAATTCCTCATAACTCGGATTATTTTCCTTAATATCTCTGAGCGTATATGAAATATTATTTTCATCAAGCCACTTCTGAGCTTTTTTACACGTAGTACACTTAGGATAACAAATATAAACCATAATTTTTCCTCCATTAGTCATGACGTTCATTTTCATTGTCAAATGTCTCACAGAATCGTGCAGCAAATGACGGCTGTTCCCCTGCAATATAAAGATGTGAAGTATCTCCGAAAGAAAGCATACGAAAATAAGCAGTTCCCTTACGCCGTTCTTCTGTCACCAGTGTAGTAACCGAGGATGGGAGTGCACAGAATCCATGCCACAAAACCATTGGTGAAACTCCAAGAAGATGCCCCAGCATAACACATTCAACACCAAAATGGCAGAACAAAGCAATGGTATCGTTGTTAGGATTTACTGCATTATAACAATTTCCGTTTCTTTCATAACCATGCTTTGCAATAAGACTGTCCAGTCCGGTATAAACTTTTTTTGCCTCATCAATAACTTTTCCTTCCTCCATTATTGGAGTTGTATACCATAAATCCCTGCTGTAATATTTATCTTCTGCCGTCCATTCACCCGGCAGCCAGTCCCATGTTATGCGTTTATTGCCATCGGGACCGTTTATAGGTGCATCAAATTCTCTGAGCCAGTCACATATTTCAGCAGTTTGTCCGGTTTTTTCCAGAGTAAATGACGCTGTATCCCTTGCTCTTCCCAATGGAGACACATAAAATGCTTTTATCTGCATATTTTTAAGCTTGTCAGACAAAAGCTCTGCCTCCCTCCAGCCTTTTTCAGTAAGAGAATCAATAGAATAGTCCGGTTCTCCGTGTCTTATTATCAAAATTTTCATTTTTAAAACTCCTTTGAATCATCCTTCAAAACCTGCAATTTTTATATTTTTGTCCTCTGCAAACGTAGACGCATTATAAAGAAAAAGAGTCTGATCATAATCATCAGGATTTACAAAATCACCAATTGAAGTTTTTACATACCTAAGATCAATAACTGCAATTTCTGAATAATTCTGAGTCAGGAACGGAATAAAGGAATTTGCATAGGAATCTTTTATGACCAATATTTTTTTACCGTTTCCCACATCAGTTTTTATATCAGTAAATGCTCTGTTATTACCCAGAAATACGCAGTACTTGTCTCTGCCCTCAAGAAAATCCCTGAAATAAATATCATCACAGTGTGACTGTCCCGTACCGTCATCTAAAATCACATCTGTGATATCTGCACCGTTTTTCAGACTATAAATATCAATTACATCAGCCGGTGTTTTTTTGTACAGACATTTTGCATAAAATGTTCCTCTGAAATCCGAACTTGCATGCTCAATGCTGTATGCTTCAACAGGTAAAGTTTCACCGCCCAGCTGCTTTATTGCTTCGCTGTAGGCACAATATGCACCATAGCTTGTCCAGTGATGATCATTTCTGTAATATATATAATTTTCTTTTTCATTTATAAGGCAATCAAATACATCTATACAGGTTATATCATCAGAAAAATTATTATAAATATGTTCAATAATTTCCTTCTGATCAATCTGAGGAGCATTTTCAGGCAGTCTGTCCCTGTAAATTCCGGCGGAAGTAGGAGCAATAAGTGCAAAAACCTCAGTATCATATAACTGAGCATATTTATTTATTGCATTTACTGAAATATCAATTTCATTATAATCCGGTTCATTTATTTTTTCAATAAGCATACTGTCAGTTATATAAATATTATTTATCATATCCTTTCCCGAAAGTCTGTCAATATCCATTTTTGCCCTTACCCAGTTAATGCGTTCCGGAAAATGATCAGAAAGATATTTTTCAACATCCTTCATAAAACTTTTGTCTGCCACTGCTGATGCACTAAATTCCGGCATATTTCCAAGCTTTCTGTTTTCAGCTTCTGAAATATCTTTTTTATCAGAAAATATTAAGATCAGCGGCATTGAAACAATCAGCACTGAAAAAAATACAGCCATTATTATTTTTCGCTTTTTGTCCATCTGTCATCTTCCTCCTAAAATCTGAAATAAAGAAAAGGATTATAGCTTGCATCCACCAGATAAGCCGTACAGATAAGCATTATACATATCTGTACAAAAGGTGCAGAAACATCTATAATTTTAGAAACAGATGACTTTTCCTTAAGCTTTTTTATAATTTTTCCCGGAAGTTCTCCACTGAAAAATACACACAGAACAAATAAAACAATATAATTTTTAAGCTGAAACAATGCCTGAGAATCTATAAAAGTACCGTTGCCGCAAAACATTGCCTTAAAGTAATACAATGCATCTGTCAGACTTGCAGTATCAAACAGAACCCATCCGAAAACAACCAGTACAAATGTATAAAGTATACTGAAAAAAGGATTTATCTTTTCAAGATACTTTCCCAGAAAAAATTTTTCAATTATTATCAATACTCCAAAATAAATTCCCCATAAAATAAAATTCCAGCTTGCACCATGCCATAGTCCGGTCAGCCCCCAGACTATTAAAAGGTTTCTCAAAGTTTTTGCCTTTCCTTTGCGGTTTCCCCCAAGCGGTATGTAAACATAAGAACGAAACCATGAACCAAGAGTAATATGCCACCTTCTCCAGAATTCTGAAATACTTCTTGAAATATAGGGATGCCTGAAATTTTCCGGAAAGTTAAATCCGAGCATTTTTCCAAGGCCCACCGCCATATCTGAATATCCGGAAAAATCATAATAAATCTGGAAAGTAAAAGCAAGTATTCCAAGCCATGCAGTAACTGCTGAAATCCCGGAATAATCCATAGACTTTATTTCAGTCCATAAAAGTCCGATATTGTTTGCAAGCAGAACCTTTTTTCCCAGTCCCCTTATGAAAATTTCTGCACCCTCTCCAAACATAACACCATTTATTTTTCTTTCGTTTATTTCATTCTGAACATCCTCATACCTTACAATAGGTCCGGCAACAATCTGTGGAAAAAGTGTTACATATGCAGCATAATTAATAAAGTTTTTCTGTACTTTGATTTTCCTCATATACATATCTATAGTATATGACATACTCTGAAATGTGTAAAATGAAATGCCTATAGGCAAAGGCAGTTCTTTAATTTTTAATCCGATAATTCCTGCTGCAAACCCACTGTATTTAAAGGTGAAAAGTATTCCTAAATTTATCACCAAAGATGTGATAAGTGCAGCTCTCCGGATTTTATCATTTGCATCAAACCTGTCAATAATTCTTCCTGCCGTATAATCAACTGCTGTAGTAAAAAGCATAAGAAAAACGTAAACCGGTTCTCCCCACGCATAAAAAAGCAAGCCTGAAGCTAAAAGAATTATATTTTTAATCTGCTTCGGGACTGCATAATAAATCAGCAGAATAACAGGAAGAAAAAAATAAATAAATACAATACTTGAAAAAACCATTTATTATCTCCTGCTTATTATCTTTTTGTCCATTATTTCTTTAAGTTCATCACAGTCCATCATTGTATTCAGAACTTCCAGCATTGAATTTGACGAAAGCAGTGTAGGAAGATTTAAATATTCCAACAGTCTCCGACGTAAAACACTGCTGTTTTTTCCTCCGGAAAGTCCAAGCATATACAAATCTGTCTTAGATATTTTCTCCCGACCATCATCTGCAGATTCGGAAGCTGTAATACCAGCATTTTCAAATGCCTTTAAAATTATTCTTTTTTCTACTCCTTCAACGCCAAGCTTACCCTCAGCAGAAGGCTTTGTTTTTCTCTTTTCCTTGCCAATTATATCAGGTATGTAAACATTATAAATTTTACCGTTTTTCACAGCACCTTTTATATGATTTCTGATTTTAAAACCGGCACTGTCGGAATCAGTAAGAATAATAATACCTGTTTTCACAGCATAATATTTAATAAGTTCAAGCTTTTCCGTGTCTTTGAATATTCCAAAGCCATTAGTTACAATAATTACAGCATCAACAATTGAAGAAATCTTTATTTTGTCATATTTTCCTTCAACTATAATTGCCTGATCTATCTTTATCATTCCAACACATCCTATTTATCTTCTTGCTGCAATAATCATTTCTGTAAGAGCCTTTTCAAGTATTATTTTCTGTGATACCGGTGACTGCTTTAGCTTTCTGTCAGTATCTCTGAGAATACATATACATTTTCGTATATTTTCCAATGATATTTTACGGCAGTCACGATAAGCATTATTGACAGCAAATTCCCTTCCTTTATAGTTAAAATCACTGATAATATCATTCGGTCGTTTATTTACAGTCATAGCAGCTCTGGCACGATATAAGTCAAGAAACGCCATTGAAATTGCAGACAGCACAGCCACCGGTTCATTTCTTTTGTCCAGCAAATCATCAAGCAAAACAAAAGCCTGTCCGGCATTCAAAGAAGTTACAGCTCTTGCAAGCTTAAAGGAATCAGTTTCAATCTGTCCTGAAACAAGCCGATCAACATCCTCTGGTCTGATTTCCTGATTTTCTCTGTAGGAGCATAATTTTTCCAGTTCATTGTTTATCTGCATAGAATCCATCAGACAATATTCTGCAAGTTTCTGAGCTGTGGTTCTGGATATTGAACAGCCGTATTTCTGAGCTTTGTCAGTAATTGATTTCACAACCGCCGTCATGGTTTTCAGTCCGCATTCACAAACCAATCCTTTTTTGCTTATACAGTCAGCAAGTTTTTTATTTTTTCCCGTAATATATTTTTTGCCGTTTTTCACATCAAATCCGGTAATGTTGAAAATTACAACTGTATATTCCGGAAGCGTATTCAGTGCGTCCGTCAGCTGGTTGATTTTATCAGCACTAAGCTCTTCAGCATTCAGATCATTAATCACAATGGCATTATATTCGGCAAACATAGGACTAATTTCCATAATATCCAGTAAACTGCTTATATCAATATTTTTCCCGTCAATTTTATTTACATTTTCACGCCAGTTTTTTCCAAGATATTTTTTCAGTATTGCCCTGGTTGTTTCTTCAACAGTCATAACATCTCTGCCATAGATATAATAAATTCCCGGAAGTTCACCTGACTTAATTTTTTTCAATAATTCCATAGCATTAATCTCAGCCATTTTTACAGTCTCCTAACTGAAAATTCTGCATTTTTATCTGCACGTACAACAATATTTGATTCACATATTTCTCCTGAACTCTCAGCTGAATTTTCTGCTTCCGGAATTATCAGACCTTTGCATTCCGGAGGTTCGAAAAGCATGTCATATTCAGCAAATACAGTTACATGGTCAATATTCCTGCTGCTGTCACACGCAAATGAAAAATCTCCATAGTATAAGTAAATCATAGAGTTATATATGCCATATGTGTATTCATTATATTTAACAGTAAGATTACTGTAATCTGAAAATTCAGGCTGTGTTCCGCATATATAACTGTCCTGCCGGATAAAAGTACCAGAAGGCAGCAAAACTTTTCTGACTTCAAATAAATCCATTGAATTATTATATATTGCCATTGTCTGATAAGGTTTCGACATTATTGAAATACTGTTTATTTCAGTTATATTTTCACTTTGAAGATACTTCACAGCATACTGACAATTATATTTATCTCCGCTCAGATCAATAATATCGGCAGATAATCCTCTGGAAATTATTACAACATCAATACTTTCATCACCCAGCAAGGCAATATTAACATCATTTCTTCCAGAGTAATTCAAAATAGAAATACTTGTACAGAATATTACCCATGAACACAAAACCGAAATAACTTCCATCTTATGATTCTTAAAAATAAAATATGTAAGAATACAAAATATAATTAAAACTACTGCTATTATCTTTGCATTACCATCAAAACTAATATATGAAAATTTCTGATTTCCGATAAGCCGGACAGAATTTAGTACAATCCGGCACAGTACTCCTGCACACTTAACAAGTAATACAGGTTTTACAAATACCGTAAGAGCTGAAATCATGCCCAGCAAAAGTGCCGCCATGCATATAGGGGTCAGTATAATATTTGCAGCAGGCGAAAAAAATGACCCTTCTCCGAAGCAAATAACTGACACAGGAAAAATACCAGCAGAAACACAGAACATGTATACAATTTTACGAATATTTTTTCTGAAGAAGTCATTTCCTGAAATTTTGTCCGAAATAAATGGTGCAAAAACACCGGCACTGAAAGTTCCTGTGACAGACAGAACCAGTGAAGGATTTCTGATAGAAAACGGACAACCCACTGTAAGAATAATCAGTGAAATACAAATTGAATTAAGAGTATCTGAATGCCGGTAGAATAATGGTGCTGCATAAACGATAGTCATCATAAGAGCCGCACGGAGTACAGACGGTGAAAGTCCGCTGCATACAGCAAACAAAAGCATTAAAACTTCCAATAAAACAAATTGTATTCTTTTGTTCATGCCGGTTCTTTTAAAAATATAAGAAAAGATACCACAGAATAAAACCAGATGCAAACCAGAAACAGCCATTACATGTCCGATGCCTGTTCTGTAAAACATTGTTTTATCATCCGTTTCGATTCCTGATTTATCACCAAACAGCATAGCTGTAAGCATTGATGCCTCATTCTCCGGAATTGAAGATCTTATAAATTCTGTAACATAATCTCTGTACTCTCTGAGTATTCTGTTCAGTGAAAATCCATTATTTTCAGTTACATACGACTTTGTAATTTTATCCGAAACCAGATAAATACCATTTGATTTATAGTAATCCCTGCTGTCAAACAGATAATCATTTTCAGGAATTTTTAATGTACCTTCCAGATAAAATTCATCACTTATACTAAAATCATAAGTATTGTCATATACATATATTTTTACAGTTTCCTTATCATTAATTCTCCCTTTAAGAAGATAACGGGTTTTATCTCCGGAATATTCCTGATAATCAATAATTTTACCGATGAAATATATTTCCTTTCCGCTGTATTTTAAAACTGAATCATATTTTAAAGAACTGTAAGTTCCATAATATCCCACTGCTATACAAAATACTGTCAGCAATAGAATCACTTCTTTTATTTTCAGCTTAAAAATAAATTTCCATAAAACCAACAGAACAGCCGCAGAAATAATTATTAAAAAATAAAATGCCGGACGCAGTAATGAAGCGACCAATAAGCCAACTCCCCATGCTGCACCGGCATAAACTATTTTACGTTTCAATTTTATTTAAAAAACAGCGGCAGTTTTTCAAGATAAACAATATCATCTCTGTCAGCCGCATCCCCTTCAGCTAAAACTGCTGACTGGCATACAATTTCTCCTCCGGCTTTCTTTACAAGAGCAACAAGAGCATTTAATGATTCTCCTGTACTGATTACATCATCTGCTATCAGTACTTTCTTTCCTTTCAGTTCAGATACACTGTCCTCATCAAGGAATAAAGTCTGCTTATTTTCAGTTGTGATAGATTTCACCTCTACAGAAACGGGATTTTTCATATAAAGCTTTACAGATTTTCTGGCGACAATATATTTTTTTCCGCTTTGCCTTGCCATTTCATATCCCAGCGGAATTCCCTTGCTTTCAGCAGTCAGAATAACATCAAATTCCGGCACTTTTTTAAGAAGCTCTTCTGCGCATTTTACAGTCAGTTCAACATCTGAAAACATAATAAAAGCGGCAATATCCAGCTTGTCATTTAAAGGACAAAGAGGAAGCTCTCTTGTAAGTCCTGCAACCTTAAGCGCATAATGATCCATACTTGTCCCTCCTGAAATCAGACTGCACTGTCACTGCTCCAGCCCATTTTCTTTCCTGCAAGAAGGTGAAAATGGAGATGATGAACACTCTGACCTGCGTCTTCTCCGCAGTTTGTAATAATCCTGAATCCGTCAGAAAAGCCCTCATCAGCAGCAATTTTAGCAGCGACCTCAAAAATATGAGCCACATACTTTGAATTTTCAGAATTTATTTCAGACGCACCAGAAATATGCTCTTTCGGAACAATCAGATAATGAATCGGTGCAACCGGTTCTATATCTTTAAACGCATATACCATATCATCCTCATAAACCTTACTGCTTGGTATTTCTCCGGCAATAATTTTACAAAACAGACAATCACTCATTTGTAGCTTCTCCTTATTTCAAAAATTCTTCAACAATACTTTCCAATGAACCCAATGCTTCATCGATCATATAATTTTTACCTATACCTGCCATTGCATTGTCAGGACGTCCGCCGCCCTTGCCGCCTGTAACAGCCGCTATTCTCTGTACTATCTTACCGGCATTTGCACCCTTTGCAACTGCATTTTTACCGCATACACAGTAAAGTGTACCCTTATCATCAGAAACGCCTGCAAATACTGCAATAAAGTCTTCAGTTTGTTCCTTTATTTTATCTCCAAGCTGTCTGAGCATATCCGGTTTTGTACCATTAAGCATTGCGGAAACAATTTTTATTCCATTAATTTCCTTTGCATCTTTAAATATTTCAACGAGCTGATTTCCGGCAAGCTGCTGACTGAGCTTCTGGATCTGCTTATCCTTTTCCTTGACTTCTTCTATGAGTACTTCACATCTTTCAACAAGCTTTGAAGGATTTGTAATTTTAAGAATATCAGCAGCATCCTTGATATTTTTTCTGAACTCATTCATAAGCTTTAAAACACCGTTTCCGGTTACTGCTTCAATTCTTCTGACACCTGAAGCAACGGAGCTTTCAGAAACAATTTTAAACAATCCGATGTTTGAAGTATTTTTTACATGAGTACCGCCGCAGAATTCCACAGAATCACCGCCGATATCAACCACTCTTACGATATCTCCGTATTTTTCTCCGAACAGTGCCATAGCGCCCAGATTTCTTGCTTCATCTATAGGCATTTCCTTAGTCACAACATCAACAGATTTAAGGA
The DNA here is from genome assembly GCF_051893655.1 of Porcipelethomonas sp. Taxonomy (NCBI): domain Bacteria; kingdom Bacillati; phylum Bacillota; class Clostridia; order Eubacteriales; family Oscillospiraceae; genus Porcipelethomonas; species Porcipelethomonas sp. The sequence goes on from NZ_JBJFHN010000146.1 coordinate 9,663, forward strand.
TTTCATCATTTACAAAATTTTCTACCTCATCCAGTTCATCTGATGTAAGCGCACTGAAATGAGAAAAGTCAAATCTGCATCTTTCTGAGTTTACAAGCTGACCTGCCTGATGAACATGAGTTCCCAGAACCTTTCTGAGACCTGCCTGAAGAAGATGTGCAGCCGTATGATTTCTCATTGCAGACATTCTCTTTTCAACATCTATTTCAGCAAATATCTTATCGTTTTTATTAATGCTTCCCTGCTCTACAGTACCGAAATGCAGGAAATGACCGTTCTCAGTTTTCTTTACACTGTAAATTGAGAAAAGAGCTCCTTCTGCTTTCAGTTCACCAGTATCAGATTCCTGTCCGCCGCTTTCTGCATAGAACGGAGTTGAATCAAGAATTACAACAGCTTCCTGTCCCTCTGACGCTGAATCAACAGGTTTTCCGTCTGCAAAGATTTCAAGTATCTGTGCGTCATGCTTAAATCTGGTATAACCTGTAAATTCCGTTGCAGGAACATTGATATCAGCCGTACTGTCTTCACTCCATGAGGTTTTCACCTTTGAAGCCCTGTCACTTCTTGCCTTTCTCTTCTGTTCCTCCATACACTCCATAAAACGGTTTTCATCAACAGAAATTCCCTTTTCAGCAGCAATTTCCTTTGTAAGATCAAGAGGGAATCCATAGGTATCGCTAAGCTTAAACGCATCGTCACCAGACAATACATTTTTAAGATCTCCTGACTCAATTTTATCAATAAACTGATTTAACAATTCTGAACCTTTATCAATTGTTTTAGCAAAACTTTCTTCCTCATGCTTGATAATTGTCTTGATAAGCTCTCTTTTTTCTTCCAGTTCCGGATAAGCTGCTTTGTTTTCTTCAATTACAGTATCACAAACCTTATAAAGGAACGGCTCACTGATGCCGAGCATTTTGCCGTGTCTTGCGGCTCTTCTGAGAAGTCTTTTAAGAACATAACCTCTTCCCTCGTTTGCAGGAGTAATACCGTCACCCACCATAAATGTAGTACTTCTTATATGGTCTGTGATAACTCTTAATGAAACGTCTGTCTGTTCATCTTTTTTATATTCAACACCGGCTATTTCACAGATCCTGTTCATAATATTCTTAACAGTATCAACCTCAAACAGGTTATCAACGCCCTGCATTACACATGCAAGTCTTTCAAGTCCCATACCGGTATCAATATTCGGGTGTTCCATTTTAGTGTAATTACCCTTGCCGTCGCTGTCAAACTGACTGAATACAAGATTCCATACTTCAACATATCTGTCACAGTCACAGCCCACCTTACAGTCAGGAGAGCCGCATCCATGTTCAGGACCTCTGTCAAAATAAATTTCAGAGCAAGGACCGCACGGACCCGAACCATGTTCCCAGAAATTATCTTCCTTTCCGAGTCTTGTCATATGATCAGGTGATACGCCGATATGCTTTGTCCATAAGTCATAAGCCTCGTCATCATCTTCATATACTGAAACATAAAGCTTGTCAACAGGCATTTCAAGAACCTTTGTAAAGAATTCCCAAGCCCATTCAATAGCTTCCACCTTAAAATAATCCCCGAAAGAGAAGTTTCCCAACATTTCAAAATATGTACCATGTCTGGAAGTTTTTCCGACACGTTCAATATCAGGTGTTCTGATACACTTCTGACATGTAGTTACTCTTTTATTCGGCGGAACAGCCTGCCCCAGGAAAAACTTCTTAAGAGGTGCCATACCGGAATTAATAAGCAGCAGACTGTTATCTCCCTGAGGTATCAGTGAAGCACTTGCCATTCTTGTATGATTTTTGCTTTCAAAAAAAGAAAGATACATTTCTCTTAATTCATTGACTCCACGCCACTTCATAAATAAAAAACTCCTTATAATTGATTTATAAAAAGCTGCAATAATAAAAGCCTTGCGTCCTAATGGGACGAAGGCTCGTGGTACCACCCAAATTCAAAAGTATAAATACTTTCCTTTATTTTATTTAACGCATAAATCACGTCCGGCTTTCACCGGAAGCTCAAGGGTAGCACTTGCCGGTATGAACAGAAGCTTACACCATATGCTTCCTCTCTGAAGAACAAAAACGGCAATCATTCCTATCACAGCCAATATAATATTCCTTTTATATTATATCAAAAATTCAAAAAAAGTCAATCATTTTTTGAATTTTATTTATAAATATTCGTTATTCTCTCTGCAATTTCCTTAAACACTGGGGCTGCACAGTCATTGCCGTATCCCCCGTCCTCGCAAAGTACAGTTACAGCATATCTGGGTTCGCTTACCGGAAAATAGCCGGTTATCCAGCCATGGCATATTTCAACTCCGTCATCACCGAACCTTCCGGTCTGTGCAGTAGAAGTTTTACCTGCGGCATAAGTATTTCCGGGTCTTGCATTGGAATTTTCATTTTCGCTTACTGCTGCTATCATCAGATCCTGAAGTCTGAATGCAGTTGTTCTGTCCATCACCTGAGAATACTTTATATCCTCCTCATTAACAATTTCTTTTCCGTCCTGTGTGATACCCTTTACAAGTCTTGGAACAAAAAGTTTTCCCTCATTTGCAATAGCCGCTGTAAATGCACAGATCTGCACAGGAGATGCCAGAAGCTTTCCCTGACCGAAAGAAAAATTTGCTTTTTCAGCCGGAAGCTCAAGATCTTCCAAAGTCTGCAAATTCCCTCCGGATGCAATTATTCCTGAAGCCAGCGGAATACTTCTCCCGAATCCCATTTTTTCAGCTGTTTCCAGAAAAACAGAATTATCAATATGTTTTGACAGTTCAATAAAATAAGTATTGCACGAATTGGTCATTGCCTCTGTCATATTCTGAATTCCATGCCCGCCAATATCATGACATTTAAAAATCTGTCCGTCAATTTCAGTATATCCTGTGCAGTTATAGGTAAAATCTTCATTTAACCCCTGTTCAAATGCAGCCTGTGCAGTGATAAGCTTAAATATTGAACCTACATTGTATGAATACAGACAGCGGTTAATAAGCGGAGAATTTTCATCATTCAGTGCGTCTTCAAGATTATCCGTACTGTAACCCGGAACACTTGCCATGCCCAGTATATCCCCGGTGTGTATATCCATAACAACAACAGCACCTTTTTCCATTTTACTGCCTGCAAGCTCACATATTGCCTGAATATATTTGTCAATGGTCAGCACGACTCCAGCAGTCATTTCATCATCAGCTTCTATCTGTCTGTCAATACCCTCCAGAACAGTTCCCTGACCGTCAATACCGTATGTTACCGTATTCTGCTGAACGTTTGAACGCAGAAATTCATCATATGCCGCTTCAATTCCGGTAACACCCTTACCGTCCTGCACATAACCGATAATATGCTGTGCGATCTGGTTTTCACTGTATCTTTCCGGTACTTCAAATACCGTAATATCACTGCTGTCGAACTTATTGCTGTCCACCTGGCACACAAAAGGACTCCCATAAACAAGCTTTGAGTAATATTCATCTCTGTCAACAATATGGGGCAGTATTTCCTCCGCTGCATCAGCTGTAGGATTAATAGCAGCATAAAAATTTGTTTTATTGTTTACCAGTTTATTGTAATTTCGGTCATATATATTTCCGTTTACATTTCCAACTGTCAGTTTATAAGTACCCTGATTTTTTCCTGTTTCCAGATAATCATTATTATTCACCACCACATATATTCTCATATAAAGTATCGAAAACATAAATGCAAAAGTCACAGCGAGAATTATAAGTCTTTTATACATAAAAATCCCTCCTGTTTTATTATGCACTAAACAGGAGAGTTTTAAACCATATTCTATTACTATACATCCTCCAGAACTATTGTAAACGGTCCGTCGTTTAAAAGTTCCACCTTCATATCAGCCCCGAAAACACCTTTTTCAACAACAGGAACATAATTTCTGCATTCCTCCGTAAAAAACTCATAAAGCCTGTTTGCCTCATCCGGCTTTCCTGCATTTAAAAAGTTTGGTCTGTTGCCCTTACGGCAGTCTGCATATAAAGTAAACTGGGAAATAACCAGCAGTGAACCGTTGACGTCGTTTACCGAAAGATTGATCTTATCATTTTCATCTGAAAAAATTCTAAGCCTTACAATTTTATTCACAAGCCTTTTTACGTCTTCTTCAGTATCATCCAGTCCTACGCCCAGAAAAACAAGCAGTCCCTTTCCGATACTTCCTTTTACCTCACCGTCAACCTTAACAGACGCATGAGTAACCCTTTGCAATACTGCTCTCATTGCTTTCCTCCATTTGTATTTATTTCTCCGAATACGCTGCCCAGACTTTCATGTAAAACCAGATCAGCATAGGAATCCGCCGGAGTATTGCTTTTATTTATAAGAACAAGCTTACAATTACGGCTCTTATACTGTATCAGTCCGGCAGCCGGATAAACGTTCAGTGAAGTTCCGCCTACGATCAGCAAATCGGCATTTTCAATTGCATTTACAGAGCCATTTATAACACTGTCATCAAGACCTTCCTGATATAAAACAACATCGGGCTTTATGATTCCGCCGCATTCACATCCGGGAATATCTTTGCTGTGAAGAATAAATTCAGCATTATAAAACTTTCCGCATTTCATGCAGTAATTGCGAAGCACACTACCATGCAGTTCATAAACTGTCTTACTGCCTGCTGCCTGATGAAGTCCGTCAATATTCTGGGTTATGACAGCCTTAAGCCTTCCTGACTTTTCCATTTCTGCAAGCTTTAAATGGGTTATATTAGGTTTAGCATCCAGGCAAAGCATTTTCTCACGGTAAAATCTGTAAAACTCTTCTGTTTCACTCATGAAAAAATCGTGGCTTAAAATTGTTTCCGGCGGAAATTTATATTTCTGATTATAAAGTCCGTCAACACTTCTGAAATCAGGAATACCGCTTTCCGTTGACACTCCGGCTCCGCCGAAAAACACAATATTTGTACTTTCATTAATATAGTCCTGAAAAGTTTTTGCCATTTCAATCACCCATTACCTTAACATAAAAATGTCTGTTTCTCGGTCCGTCATATTCGCAGAAATATATTCCCTGCCATGTTCCGAGAACAAGTCTGCCGTTTTCGATAATTATAACAGTATTGTTTCCGGTCGCAAGGGTTTTCAGATGAGCCGATGAATTTCCTTCCATGTGACGAAATTCAGGTCTGTCCGGATATGTTTTGTCAAGAGCATAAAGCAAGTCGGTCACCACATCCGGGTCGGCATTTTCATTTATTGTGATTCCGGCTGTGGTATGAGGACAATAAACTATACATATCCCGCTTTTAACTCCGCTTTTTGCTACAGCATCACTGACATATTCAGTGATATTTATAAAATCCTCTGCCGGAGTTTTTATTTTATATTCATAAAGCATGATATCCTCCGCTGTTAATAATTAATAGCAACTATCTTCGTAACTTATTGAGGGAACCCCTTTTGAAAAAGGATTTCCCTCAAACTCCCTTCCTAAAACTTCACCTGATTTTTTCTCAGAGGAACAAATGCACCTCTGAGAAAAAATAAATAAAAGTCTTTGGAAAGGGGTCTGGGAAAGAACCTCTCTTCAGAAAGGTTTCCCCAGCAAGGTTTCGGATATACTGCTGTAACTACTGATTTACAGAATGTATATCAAAATTTTACTTATTTTCCAATGTTCCATGGGAAAGTGATTTCAGATATGCATTAATAAATCCGTCGAGATCACCGTCCATAACCGCAGAGATATTTCCCGTTTCAAAACTTGTTCTGTGGTCTTTAACAAGTGTATAAGGCATAAATACATAGGAACGAATCTGTGCACCCCATGCAATTTCTTTCTGTACGCCTTTGATATCCGAGATTTTTTCCAGATGTTCTCTTTCCTTTATTTCAATAAGCTTGGATTTGAGCATTTTCATAGCATAGTCCTTGTTCTGGAACTGACTTCGCTGAGTCTGACATGCAACAACAATTCCAGTAGGAATATGTGTAAGACGAACAGCTGATGATGTCTTGTTAATATGCTGACCGCCGGCACCGCTTGCTCTGTACACATCCATTTTAATATCCTCAGGACGGATATCCACTTCAATATTATCATCAATTTCCGGCATTACCTCAATAGCCGCAAATGATGTATGACGTCTTCCGGACGAGTCAAAAGGAGAAATTCTTACAAGTCTGTGTACCCCTGCCTCTGACTTGAGAAAACCATAGGCATTAACTCCCTCAACAAGTATGGACGCACTCTTAAGTCCGGCTTCATCCCCGTCAAGGTAATCCAGAAGATTTACTTTGAAATCATGACTTTCTGCCCATTTGTTATACATTCTGTAAAGCATTTCTGCCCAGTCCTGTGCCTCCGTACCCCCGGCGCCTGCATGAAAGGTTATAATTGCATTATTCTCGTCATACTCGCCTGTAAGAAGTGTTGTAAGCTTTTGATTTTCAAGTTTTTTCTTGAATTCTTCAAGTCCCTGTGCAATTTCCTCGGCTGCACTTTCATCATCTTCCTCCATAGAAAGTTCTGTAAGAGTTATCAGATCATCAAGCTGGGACGAAAGTGATTCCAGACTTGCAATCTTATTTTCAATTGCCTTGGTTTTCTGCAAGACCTGCTGGGAACGCTCAAGATCATCCCAGAATCCCGGCTCTGCCGCCTTGTTTCTCAGCTCTTCCAGCTCAATTTTAGCATGTTCAATATCCAGAACATCTGATAGTTCTTTGACTTCAGGAACATAAGAAGTCAGTTCATTTTTAAGATCATCTAATAAAATCATGTATACTCCTTTGAAATTTTACTTAAATTTTGCTTTCATTTAATATGTATATAAAGAAAATGCCGCATAATAAATACAGGGTATTATACAATACAACACAAAGTAAAGCTTTTTGTAAATTACTTTAAATTGTGCCCCCTTATTTATATGTTACAGATTTTATTATACTACAAAAATGCGTTCACTGCAAATTTTTTTATTTATTTTTTTGAAAGTGTTTGAAAATCAGAAAAAATGTGCTATAATAATATACAATAAAGTCGAACTATAAACTCCAAGGGGGGCAATTAATGTCTAATTTCACAGGTGCAAAATGCATAATCTGCAATCAGGAATTCAACGACAATGATGATATAGTTGTATGCCCTGAATGCGGTACTCCTTACCACAGGGAATGCTATGAAAAACAAGGTAAGTGTATAAATACTCAGCTGCATGAAGAACATAAAAGCTGGTCGGAAGAAATTGAACAGTCTTCAGGGGAAGATTCATTTAAAAAATGTGACAAATGCGGTAAAATAAATAAGCCGCACTCTATTGTGTGCGAAAACTGCGGTGCATTTTTTGTAGACGGAATGAATCAGCAAAGCCAGAATTTTACTGGCAGTACTGATCAGAATTCCGGGAATTCCAATGCTAATCCTTTTATGGGAATGAATTTTAATCCCAATGATAAATACTGCGGAATGAATCCGGATGAAGAATTCGATGATGTAAAATTATCAGAAGCTGCAGAATTCGTAGGGTCAAACCGTATGTATTATCTGCCGTTATTTAAAAGAATGAAAGAAACAGGCAAAAAAATATCAATGAACGTTATATGCTTTCTGTTTCCGCAGTTTTATTTTGCCAACAGAAAAATGTGGGCAGAAGCTCTGCTGTCAATTGCGGTAAGATTTATTACATCAATACCTGCAATGATATATTATTTATACATGATGGAAATATCATCCGGTATTTTAAACATGGTAGATGTAGAAGGAACTGCATTTGAAGTGGTTCTGGAAATATGCAATGTAATTTCACTGGCATTCCAGATTTTAATGTGTCTGTTTGCAAACTGGCTTTACTACCGGCATACCATCCGAAAAATAAAAAATATCAAAAACAGCGGTCTTGATGAAAATGCCGCTGCTGAAAAAATCAAAGTATCAGGAGGTACAAGCTTCCTTAGCATGTTCATTGCATTTGGCATTCAGCTTGTGCTTTCCATGATTCTTATATATTATTTTATTTATATTTAAAAATTAAAAATAATCCGGAGGTTTTAAATGAAAATCAAAAAAGCTGTAATCCCGGCAGCCGGACTCGGTACAAGAGTACTTCCTGCCACGAAAGCTATACCAAAAGAAATGTTCCCGATTGTAGATAAACCAGCCATACAGTATATTGTTGAAGAAGCAGCCAGAAGCGGTATTGAAGATATTTTAATCATCACAAGCCGTGGAAAATCCGAAATGGAAGATCATTTTGACCGTATGCCAGAACTTGAAAACAAGCTTGCAGCAGGCGGTGAAGCTAAACGTAAAATGCTTGATCAGGTCATTGATATAACAAAGCTTGCAAATATAACTTATGTAAGGCAAATGGAACAGAAAGGTTTAGGGCATGCGGTTTTGCAGGCAAAAAAATTTGTAGGAAATGAACCTTTTGCAGTGTTATATGGTGACGATGTAATTATAGGCGAGGATCCATGTATCGGTCAGCTTATAAGAGCATATGAGGAAACCGGATTGTGTGGAGCAGTCGGCATAAAAGAGGTTTCAAAACAGGATATACGAAAATATTCATCAATGAAAGTCGAATCGCTTAAGGACAATATTTACAAGGTAACTGATATGGTAGAGAAACCTGAACCCGGCATGGAATTTTCTCTTTTCTCCATTCTGGGCAGATGTGTTCTTCCGGCAGAAATATTTGATATCCTTGAAAATATCCCATACGGTGCCGGAAATGAACTTCAGCTTACTGATGCTATGAAGGTTTTAGCTCAGCGTTCGGGAGTTGCCGGTGTTGATTTTACAGGAACACGCTATGATATGGGAAACAAACTTGGAATTTTAAAAGCGTCAGTGGAAGTAGGTCTGGAGCATCCGGAAATAGGTTCGGAATTCCGTGCATATTTAAAGGAAATTTCCAAAAATCTTTAAAAAGTCTTGACATTCAATCAAAAAAAGTATATAATATATTTGTTATCCTTGCTCGTATATTGTGACGGGCTGAATCCAGAAGGAGGTGTTTTACATGGCAAAATTATCCGCTAAATATGAAGTAATGGTTGTATTCAGCATTGCTGCCGGTGAAGACAAGGTAAAGGAACTGGTTGAAAAGTTCAAGACTCTTATCGAAAACAACGGTACTGTTGAAGAAGTCAACGAATGGGGCAAGCGTAAGCTGGCTTATGAAATTGATGACCAGACTGAAGGTTACTATGTACTTTATACTTTCGAGTCCAAACCGGATTTCCCGGCTGAACTTGACAGAGTTGCAAAAATCACAGACGGCGTTATGCGTTCTATGATTACAGTTAAAAAGTAATCACCAGTCATACAGGAGGACTTCAAAATGCTTAATAAAGTCATTATAATGGGAAGACTTACTGCTGATCCTGAACTCAGGCAGACTCCTTCGGGTGTTTCAAGCTGCCGGTTTTCTGTAGCAGTTGACAGAGGATATCGTTCCAAAGATACCGGAGAAAGACAAACCGATTTTATTCGTGTTATTGCCTGGAGACAAACCGCTGAATTTGTCAGTAGGTATTTTTCAAAAGGAAAAATGATTATTGTTGAAGGCAGTCTCAGGAACAATGATTATACCGATGCAAATGGTGTAAAACATTATGGAATGGATGTTCAGGCAGATAATGTTTCATTTGGTGAGTCAAAATCCGCAAGTGCTGCAAACAGCGGAATTGTTGATAATTTCCAGCAGCCTGCTGCTCAGCAAGTTTCTGCAGCTCCTAAGCAGACAGCTCCCCAGAGTCAACCTGCTGAAGAACCTATCCAGCTTGGTGATTTAGGAGATTTTGAAGAAATTCTAAGCGACGGAGAAGTTCCGTTTTAATTACTTTATATAAAGGGAGGCTATTGTAATGGAAAGAGAAAGAAATTCTCGTGGCGCAAAAAGACCTCGTAAAAAGGTTTGTATGTTCTGTGCTGACAGAATTGACGAAATTGATTATAAAGATATCGCAAGACTCAGAAAGTGCATGACTGACAGAGCTAAGATCCTGCCAAGACGTGTTACAGGTACATGTGCATATCATCAGCGTCAGCTGACAGTGGCAATTAAAAGAGCAAGATATATTGCACTTCTGCCATATGTAAGTGAATAATAAATTTTAAGGGAGGCTTTTAAAGCTTCCCTTTTTAGTTTATATTATTATGATTTTAAATTAAAACACACGGAAAGAAAATTCTTCCCGTGTGTTAATTTTTTCTTAAACTTCCGGATTATAATATGTTAATTCAACATCTTTTCCCACAAGCCATTGATTCAATAAAACCAAATCGGCTATTTCAACAATGCCGTTGCCGTTTGTATCAGAAGCGCTTGCGTAAAGAGCATCTATAAAAACTCCTGCTTCAAGGGTTCTTCTGAGTGCAATGGAATCAATAACATTTACACTTTCATCACTGTTTACATCTCCCGGAACGAAATCAATGTCTGGATTTGTTTCTTCTGTAGAATCAGTAGGATCAGTTGTTTCAGTATTACCGTATTCATAATTTTTCCAGTCAGGAAGTTCATCAAGTGTTATGCAGTAATCACTCTGATATACTTCCTTCAGTGTGTCCGGATTGTTCTTGTTAGTACCTGAAAGGAAGTTTTCAGAACCGTTATCATACCAGATACAGAAATAGAGCCAGTTTGCCTTTTCAATCAGCATATTTTCAAGACTCGGAACTGTATCGTTTTCAGGCATTGAAACAAGCTTTGTATTGTTTGTAAGGTCAACAAGCTTGTAGAATGTGTCTGAAATAGCGTCCTCGTTAGGGCAGTCAGAAAGACCATCTGTTCTGTTGTATATACAGTTGTACTTGTCAAATCCCACGATATCAACATACTCATCTCCCGGGTACCAATCTTCATAGCCGTTTAAGAGATAGCTGTTGAATTCCCAGATAAGGTTGTGCAGACCGTATTTTTCGGTAAGGGTTGTATAAAGCTGTCTCCAGAGAGCAACGTAAGGCTCAGGACCTTCCTGTCCCCACCAGAACCACGCCTGACCGCTGTTTCCGTCATAATTTCCCTGTGCCTCGTGGTACGGTCTGAAAATAACTGGAATTCCTGCGTCCTGTATTTTCAGAAGTTCCTGTGCAAGCAGGTCAATGCAGAGCATGGTGTATTCATATTCCTTTGTACCCTCAATAGTCGCATTCTTTACGCTGAATGAACTGTTTGGCTTATAGGACGCTGAAGACCAGTCCACTTCATCACCTAAGGTATAATTATCGAAATCAGTCGGCAAGCTTATATGCTGGCAGACTGTAGGAATACCGTTTCGCTCATTTGCCCATTCGATAATTCTTTCAGTTGTGCCGTCGTCCCAACCGTAGAGTGGGTTTACGTTCTGGTAGTCAAAACCTCTTATTGCAGGGTAAACACCGAAATTATCGTGTATCCATTCAAATTCCGACTCATATCCCTGGAGGTATTTGCCGCTGTATCCGGCAGGCTGATCCTTGGTGTGTCCGTTGCCATAGATTTCCTGCTGACCTGAAATAATGTGGTTTCCATACATATCACAGAGATAATTCATAAGTCCCTGTGTTTCTTTTGTGGCATTCTTGTCTGAAAGAGTCGGTTCAATGTTCAGTTCCGGCACTTTTGCTTTGGATACTGTAACGGTATCGTATTCAGCATATCCCCAGCTGCCTGTAACTTCAAAGTTGTTTTCGCCCTTGTTGAGTCTTACTCTTCCAAAGTTGACATCTGTCCATTCGTTGAGATAAGGCAGCCATTTTTCAAGCTTTTTGCCGTTTACATTGACAGTCTGCAAACGCAGTCCCTCGGTTGTTTCCAGCTGTGCGCATCTGAAATTCAGGTCATATAGACCGTCCTCCGGAGCTTCAACAGTAAAGCTGAAACTATCACCCCTTACATAGACAAAGCCCTCTCCGGAATAGCCCGGCAGCTGCTTGTCGTAGACGGAAGTCCAGACTTCCATACCATCAGCAAGTTCAAGGTTTTCGCACTCATCATGAAAAATAACATTTGATTCAGCATCTTCAGCTGTTACCGGCACAGTTACAGCGCAAGCCGTTGCTGTTAAAGCTGCTGCACTGAATAATGACAAAATCTTTTTTAACTTATTTATCATATCCTATTCCTCCTTATAATTTATATATAAGTTTATTATACTTTATCTGCATGAAAAAGTCAATAAATTTATGAGTTTTTTACCAAACAGCATTAGATTTTATTAAATTTATCCAAAAAAATTCAGGATAATTATTAAAAATATATTTAATTAATCCAATACTGTTTCAGCACTTGCTATCTTAACAGCAAGACAGAAAATTTCCATTGCCATTTTAAGTTCTTCAACAGAAGGATAAGTCGGAGCAATACGTATATTTTTATCTTCCGGATCCTTTCCGTAAGGATAAGTAGCTCCTGCACCTGTCAGAGTAACTCCGGCTTCCTTGCATAAAGCAACTATTCGTTTTGCGCATCCCGGAAGAGAATCAAATGAAACAAAATATCCGCCCTGAGGTTTAGTCCAGCTGCCTATGCCAAGCGGTGCAATTTCCTTTTCCAGCATATCAATAACCGCCTCAAATTTAGGAGCAAGGATTGTTTTGTGCTTGTCCATATGCTTTAACAGTCCCTGATAATCTCCGAAATACCTTACATGTCTGAGCTGATTTATCTTATCATATCCGATAGTTCTGATTCCCATAACTTTTTTCAGGAATGCAATATTATTTTTGCTTGTTCCCAGTGCAGCAACGCCGGCACCCGGAAAAGTAACCTTTGAAGTAGAGCCAAAAATATAAACCATGTCTTCATTTCCGGCTTTACGGCATTCATCCATAAGATTCAGAATAAGCTTAGGAGAATCAACCAAATGGTGAATGCAATAAGCGTTATCCCAGAATATTCTGAAATCTTCAGCTTTGGGTTTTAATGCTGCAAAACGCTTTACTGTCTCATCACTATATATATATCCTGTAGGATTTGAATACTGAGGAACGCACCATATTCCCTTTATCGAATCATCAGACGAAACAAGTTTCTCAACCATATCCATATCCGGACCATTTTCATCTGTAGGAATATTGATCATTTCTATTCCAAAATTTTCGCATATTGCAAAATGTCTGTCATATCCGGGAACAGGACACAAAAACTTTACCTTTTCCAGTTTACACCATGGTGTACTTCCATTAACGCCTTTTAAGAATGATGTAGAAACAACATCATACATTATATTAAGACTTGCATTTCCGCAAACCAAAATTTCATCATCATGAACGCCAATCATTTTTGAAAACATATCCCGTGCCTCAGGAATACCCTCAAGAATACCGTAATTACGGTAATCGTCACCATTAACACCAATAAGACTGCTTTTACTGTTCAGCACATCCATCATATCCATACTAAGTTCCAGCTGTTCCGGTCCGGGCTTTCCTCTTGCCATATTAAGCTTAAGTCCCTTAGCCTTAAAAGTATTATATTCATCATCCCACTGCTTTTTCATGGATACAAGTTCATTTTTATCCATTTCATAAAAACCCATTTAACTGCACTCCTTAAATTAACCATTTTATCAAAATGTCTGATATTATTATAACATAATTTTTACACTTTTGCAATACATGGCGTTTTACAGAAAATTTAATATTTTCCTGTAATACTGAAATTAAGGCATCTGAATATTATGCTATTCAGATACCTTAAATTTATTTGTATTTTATCTGAGATTAGTATATCCCATTAAATATTTATCGACTGCATTAGCAGCTTCACGTCCTTCACGTATTGCCCAGACAACAAGTGACTGACCTCTGTGCATATCTCCTGCGGTAAAAACATTTTCAATATTTGTCTGATAAGTATTTGCTGATTCAGTAGCAACATTTGTACGTTCATTTAGCTTTACCCCGAATGCATCTGTAATATAAGATTCAGAGCCTAAAAATCCGGCAGCAATCAGCACCAGATCAGCCGGCAGCATCTGCTCGCTTCCTGCAATTTCTTCCATACGCATACGTCCGGTTTTTGAATCAGTTACCGGCTGAAGCTTTATTGTTTCAACGAAGCGAATATGACCTGTTTCATCATTTACGAATCTTTTCACTGTTGTCTGATATATTCTCGGATCTCTTCCGAATACTGCAATTGCTTCTTCCTGACCGTAATCAGTTTTACAAACCTTAGGCCATTCGGGCCATGGATTATCTGCCGCACGGCTGTCCGGAAGCTTCGGCATCATTTCAAGCTGAATTACTGATTTACAGCCATGACGGATAGCCGTACCCACACAGTCATTTCCGGTATCACCGCCGCCTATAACAATTACATTTTTATATTTTGCGCTGATATAATAACCATCTGACAAATTAGAATTAATAAGACTTTTTGTTGTAGCCTTAAGGAAATCCATAGCATAGTATATGCCATTTGATTCACGTCCCGGAGCATTGATATTTCTCGGATTTGAAGAACCGCAGCATAAAATTACAGCGTCAAATTCTTTCTTTATTTCATCAGCAGATATATCTTTTCCAACGTTTACATTAGTACGGAATTTTACGCCTTCTTCTTCCATAAGCTTTACTCTGCGTTCAATAACAGTTTTTTCAAGCTTCATATTCGGAATACCGTACATAAGCAAACCGCCTACACGGTCTTCACGTTCAAATACTGTAACATAATGGCCACGTCTGTTCAGGCGCTGTGCAGCAGCAAGTCCGGCAGGGCCTGAACCTATAACAGCAATTTTTTTGCCGGTTCTTACCTTAGGTATCAGTGGTTTCATAAGACCATGCTCAAAAGCGTATTCAATTACAGCGTATTCGTTTTCCTTGACTGTCACCGGATCACCATACAGGCCGCAAGTACAAGCCTTTTCACAAAGTGCCGGACAAACTCTTGAAGTAAATTCAGGAAAACTGTTTGTCAGAAGCAGACGCTTTGCTGCCTCATCCATTCTTCCCTTATATATCAGGTCATTCCATTCAGGGCACAGATTATTAAGCGGACAGCCTGAAACCATACCGCCGATAAGCGGCTGTCCTGACTGGCAGAACGGTACGCCGCAGTCCATACAGCGAGCCGCCTGATTTTTTCTTTCTTCCATATCCATAGGAGTATGGAATTCACGGTAAGTTTTAATTCTTTCAAGAGGCTCCTGCCCTTTATTTTCTACTCTTTTATATTCAAGAAATCCTGTTGATTTTCCCATGTTAATCTCCATTCTGCCGCAGTAGCGTCAGCACAAATAGGAATGAAAGTAG
>NZ_JBJFHN010000147.1:0-5530 GCF_051893655.1 Porcipelethomonas sp.
TCTTCAATAAACTTTAAAATCTTTTCTGAAGCCATGATTAAAAATCTCCTTTTATTTTATAATTAAGTTAGATGCGGCAGTTGTAAACTGCCAGTATTAAAATTAAGCTGCGTCTTCGGACTTGCTGTCTGCAACAGCCTTGAGAATAGCAGCCAGACCCTGGATAGGACCCTGCAGTGAGCCGACCAGCTGTGCCAGAAGAACATCCTTTGACGGGATTTTTGAAAGAGCAACAACACCCTTTTCATCATAAATTTCACCGTCAACCATACCGGCTTTAAGGTTAAATTTACCTTCCAGTTCAGAAGCATACTTACCCAGAACTCTTGCCGGAGCAGTCTGATCTTCACTTGAAACAGCTATAGCAGTTGTTCCTTCAAGAACATCATCAAGACCCTCGATACCTGCATTTTTGAATGCAAAACGCAGAAGAGAATTCTTTTCTACAGAATACTTAACATTTTCTGCACGAAGATCACGTCTGAGCTTTGTATCTTCTTCAACTGTGATGCCCTTGTAGTCAACGATTACGAATGAAACCGCATTTTTCAGTGTTTCAGTAAGCTGTTCAACTTTAGCTTTCTTAGTTTCCAAAACCTTTTCGCTTGGCATTATAGTTTCACCTCCGATTATTTGTATAACCGTATCAAAAGAATAATGCAAAAACCCTTTTCCAGAGGAAAAGGGCATAAATAATCAAAATTATATTTAATGCACATTCCTCGGCTGGACTTACGGCTTACGCCGCCAACTGTCTTAAGAATACGATTGTGTTTTAACAACTCGCATATTATATCATATATTTTTATAAATGTCAAGTATTTTTTAAAAAAATCTGATTGATAATTTATGAAGAAATTATCAGATATAAAATATGTCTGATATTATAGTACGATATTTTTTCATGATATTAACTAAGATAACAAAAAAACCCGTAATAACGGGTTTTCAAGTATATAAACTGGTGAGATATGAGAGATTTGAACTCTCGACCCTACGCTTAAAAGGCGTATGCTCTGCCAACTGAGCTAATATCTCAACAACATGATAAATTATATCATACTAAAAGAGAAATGTCAATACTTTTTTTGAAATTTTTTGAAAAAAATTTTTTCTCTGCGTTAAACAGTAAAATATCCGGAATATGGCAACATTTCCGGATATTTTTGTTATTATTTATTATATAAATTTTTTTCAATTAAGTCAATGTTTGCATCAAAGTCAACTTCAAGAACAGACTGACCGTCGATATCTGAACTCCAGTATGTATCTTCTGCTGGTATTCGCATCTGTTCGATATCATAGCCTGCTAAAAGCACAGGCAGTCTGAGTGACAGCAGATACATATTTAATTTGCTCATGTTTGTGGTCAGAGAGGGTAATGCCTCTCCGGCTACAGAGCCTAGTTTTAAAGGATTTATCGTTGCTGCATTTTTTAAAATGCCGCTTAAAACTTTTCTCTGACGTTCAGTTCTCTCAAAGTCAGCATTTCCGACCTTTCTTAAACGTGAGTAGCAAAGAGCCTGTTTACCGTTCAGATTGTATGTTCCTGCACCGTTTAAATAATCCGATTCATCCGGCTGACCAAACATACTGATTCCCTCATTGCTGTCTAACAGAACATTTATAGCATCGGCTTCACTGTCATTAACTTCAATTTCCACTCCGCCTACTGCATCAACAATATTTGCAAAGGAAATAAAATTAATAGTTACATAATCATCAATTTCAATATAAAAATTTTCTTCTATTGTATCCATAAGAAGTTCAGGACCGCCGTATGAATAAGCAGCATTAAGTTTACAGCCACCATATCCCGGAACCTGAACATATGTATCACGCATAAATGACACCATATTCATTTTATTGGTTTTGCTGTTGATTGAGAGTAAGATCATTGAGTCTGAACGCCCTCTGTCTTCTCCTCTGGAGTCTGTACCAATCAGCAGAATATTTTTTACATTTGAGGATTCATATAGAGAATGACTGGCTGTAATTCGCTCACCGGTTTCTTCTACATTTATTTTATTTATCAGAAATAAAGCAATGATCGAATAAATAATAAATATAACTAATAATATACCGATAAGAGAAAATAATACTTTTGAAAGACATCCTCTTTTTCTGACTTTTTTTGTTTTAACAACCTGCCTCGAACCAGTATTTCGTCCGGCAGAATTAGTATTGCGATTTCTTGTGTTGGGGGGATTTCCATTACTGCCTGATGCCTGACGCCTTTTATTTTGATTGGATGCCGGGTGCTGACCTGATGGTCTTTTTTGATTGGCATTCTGTTGTGGTCTTGGTCGGTTTTGAACGTTACCGTTTGAGTTGTTAGCGGTCTGCTGACGCTGTCGGTTTTGCTGCCCTTGCTGCGGATTCTGAGGATGCGGACGTTGTCCCTGAGGGTACTGTCCATAAGAATTTTGCCCTTGAGGATACTGTCCCTGAGGGTACTGTCCATAAGGATTTTGCCCCTGAGGGTACTGTCCCTGAGGGTACTGTCCATAAGGATTTTGCCCCTGAGGGTACTGTCCATAAGGATTTTGCCCCTGAGGATACTGTCCCTGAGGGTATTGCCCGTAAGGATACTGTCCCTGAGGATACTGTCCATAAGGGTTCTGTCCCTGTGGATACTGCCCATAAGGATTTTGGCCCTGAGGGTATTGTTCCCGTGGGTAATTTTCCTGAGGCGGACGAGTTCTTTTTTGTCTGTTTCTTTGTGCCTCCGGAGGCACAGTAAAAGCAAGGGTATCTTTTGCATAAGAGTCCTTGTCATTTTTATTGTTTCCGGACATTTTGCTACCTCCAAATTATATATATCTTTACATGATAAAAGGCAATATAATTGCTCCTGCAGTAAGTACTGCGGCAATAATTAATATACAAATTCTGAAAAATATACTTTTATTATTATTCATAATATGTTAATATGCCTCCATAACCGGGAAATCAATGAAATAATTTACAGTGAGATAAATTCATCCTTTATTCATTAATGACCTTAATCTATACTTTATAATTTTATCACATAATTCGATAAAAGGCAATAAAAATTTACAGGAATATTTTATATTGTTTTATCTGTATGAATATCTGCTTTTTGATATACCAAAAACAAATTTAATAAAAATTTATTTTTCAGCATTAAGTTTATAAAATTTTCATTTTTTGCATGAAATAAAATATCATAAATATCTCATAATATTAATGCAGCAAAAAATAAAAAAGGAGCATCGGCAATGGTAAAACGTGTTTACTGCGGCAAAAAAACCAAAATTTACATTCCTAAAACTGTTAATCCTCAGATTATCTCTTACAAACCCTGTTACAATGATATTTCCAATCAGGAAAATATTGCTGAAACAGAATTGGGCGTTAATAGTGAAGAAACATCGAAACGGCGATAATACGCCGTTTACATACCTTTAATTTTTCCGGCTATAGTAAATATCAGAAATACAATTACATTCACAATAACAATACTTGCGCCGGGTGCAGTATTGAACAGAAGTGAAACGCATAAACCTATAAGGAAGCTGAAAACTGAAACGAATCCGGAACATATAACAACGCTCCTGAAGCTTTTGCATACACGCATTGAAGTTATTGCTGGAAAAATAATCAGACTGGATATCAGCAGCGATCCCATCATCATCATACCAAGTACTATTGTTATTGCAGTAAGAACAGCAATAAGCATTTTATAAAAGTTTATTTTAATACCAGTAGCCTTTGAAAAATTTTCATCAAATGTAACAGCAAATATTTTGTGATAGAATAATATAAATATTATGATTACCATTGCTGAAAGTACTACACTTAAAATTACATCATTTGTATCCATTGCCAGAATACTGCCGAACATATAATGACTTACATCATTCATAAGTCCTGCCTTTGATGATACCAGTATTCCCAAAGCAAGTGCCGTTGTAGAAAATACGGCGATAGCAGAATCACCTTTAAGTTTATTGCTGTCTCCCAGTCTGAGAAGAATTATTGCAGCAATAATAACAACCGGAAGGGCAAATTTTAACGGAGCAAAATTCATAACAGCAGCAACACACAGTGCACCGTAGCCGACATGAGATAGACCATCACCTATCATAGAGTATCGTTTAAGCACAAGGCTTACTCCAAGCAGAGCAGAGCAGAGGGTAACGGCTATTCCGCCTATTAATGCAGGAAGAATTATATATTTAATAAATTCAGGTGTCATTATTAATTTAATATTTTCTAACATATTTTAATTCAGTGCCTCCGATAAATTATTATAATTTTGTGTCATCAGATCAACATATGTGACATTGTTTTTGATATCTTCCTTTGAAATATTGTGACAGGAATGAAGAAGTTCAGTTTTTACACCTGTTGCAGATGAAATTTTATCAGCAATAATCTGACTTGAAAATTCAATGTAAAATATGACAGGAACATTTTCGTTTTTTACAGTGTTAATTAAAAGAGAGATTGTTTTGGGTGCTGCTTCATTTTCTGAACTGCATCCGGAAAACGCTGCATGGCATTCCAGACCGTAATCATTTGCAAAATATCTGAAAGGGAAGCGGTCACCAAAAATTACTGTTTTTCTTTTTGAATTTTTTATCATATCTTCAAACTTATTATCAAGTTCAGTAATTTGAGATTCATAATTTTTAGTATTTTCATTATATATATTGCTGTTACTACTATCAATGCTGCATATTTCATTATTAATAACATTTAAGAGAGTAACAGAATTTTTAAGTGATGTAAATATATGTTCGTCATATTCTTCCTCATCCTCATCTTCATGATGATGGTGTTCATGTTCATCATGATTATGTTCTTCGGGCAGTGGTTCTACAAAATCCATAAGGCGCAGAGAATTTATATTTTCATTGCCGTATGAACTCAAAACTTTATCAACCCATACTTCGGATTCTCCGCCTGTATAAATAAAAAGATCCGAATGCTGTATTTTTGCAATATCGTTTGGCGTTGGTTCATATGTATGACTTTCTGAACCAGGAGTTAACAGCAGAGTTACCTCAGCATTTCCGCCTGTTATCTGCTTTACGAAATCATACTGTGGAAAAATAGTTGTTACAATCTGAAGTTTTTCGCTGTGTTGTGAATAACTGCATGATGTAAGCAAAAAAATAAGAGCTGATGACAATATTATTGATAAGATTTTATTTTTCACAATTTTTACACCTTCCATATAAAACAGTTCTGGAGCTGTCCACTTTAAATCCATGATGTTTTAATATATGTTCATCAAGAGACTGCATATAGGAACAGTCGATATGATAAAGTGCACCGCATTCAATACATTTCAAATGAAAATGTTCCTGACATTCATTATTATCTTCAATGTACTGATAGCATGCACCGACTTTATCATCAAGAATATATTTTCTTATTATACCTTTGTTTACAAGCTTGTCAAGATATCTGTAAACAGTTGCACTTCCGATACCTTTTCCGTTACCATTAAGATAGTTAATAATATCCGCAGCAGTAAGATGCTTATCTTTATTGTTAA
>NZ_JBJFHN010000148.1:0-5490 GCF_051893655.1 Porcipelethomonas sp.
ATTTTATCATACTTTCCTGCTTCTTGGGGAGGTATGGCTGCGGTTGGCGGATACGCTATTTTATTAGCATCCGACTACAAGCAGCTGTCCTTTTCCATGTATTTTTATTTCTGATGCGTTTGCAGGGACAAATATACAATCGCCTTTAAAAAAATTAAGAGTTTCACCGTTATTTAAAAATATTATACCGCAGCCTTCGATGCA
Organism: Porcipelethomonas sp.; assembly: GCF_051893655.1. Lineage (NCBI taxonomy): Bacteria > Bacillati > Bacillota > Clostridia > Eubacteriales > Oscillospiraceae > Porcipelethomonas > Porcipelethomonas sp. The sequence continues at coordinate 205 of NZ_JBJFHN010000148.1, forward strand.
GAGTAAAACATTAAATGTATTTTCACTGGATTCAAAATTTACAAGCTGACGAGTACATTCTGTATTAATAATATATCTCCAGACCTGAAAATATTTGCAGCGTGAAATTAATTCTGTTGCAACTCCCTGACGATATTTTAATGTACGCATTGGCTGGCGGGGATTTGCGCTGCCTTTAAGATTAACCACATTCAGAGCTTTATCAATATGAAGCTCTCTTTTTTTGCCATTTTTATCAGTACGGTTATAATCAAAAAGTCTGTATGTTAAATTTGAATTTTCCTGAATTTCTGCAATTAGGGCACCCTTGCATATAGCATGGACCGTACCGGCTTCAATAAAAAAGGTATCGTTTTTATGAATTTTTACCTTTTGCAGATATTTTTCAACTGTACCTTCATCAAGACTTTTTTTCAGCTGTTCTTTAGTGATATCGTGATAAAATCCATAAATTAATTCAGCATCCGGTGCGGCGTCAAGGACATACCACATTTCAGATTTTCCCAGCTGCCCATTTTCATATTCTTTGGCATATTTGTCATTTGGATGCACCTGAACAGAAAGATTTTTAAATGCGTCGATAAATTTAATCAGTATGGGTAGTTCGCCGTTATTGTTGGCATGTTTACCCATAAAATCAGGATTTTCACGTAATATAGCCTGAAGCGTTCTGCCTTTGAATTTGCCGCTTGCGACCACACTCAGACCATCTTTATGGGTTGAACATTCCCAAGTTTCAGCAAGGGGATTTATATCAATTTGTTTCCCGAATTCTGTTTTAAGACGAGTTCCGCCCCATAGGTAATCCTTGCCTGCTGGTTCTAAAAGAAAAGGACAATTATCAGAGCTTGAATATTTGTTTGTCATGAACGCTTATCTCCTTGCCTAATTGTACTTCAATAAGCTTAAGCTCAGTATCTGCAAAAATAGTATGTTTACATCCGGCTTCCATAGTTATAACATCTCCCGGTTTTACCGGTTCCTCCATACCATCAACAATAGTACGTCCTGTTCCGGAAATAATGGTCCATACCTCATCACGATGTTCATGACTGTGATAATTCATGCTGTTTCCCGGATTTAGAGTAACTTTTAAAGTCATACTGTCATCCTGAATGTCTATTACAGTATAACTTCCCCATGATTTTTCTGCAAACATTATCTCCTGTTCGATATTGTCTACAAATGATTTTATATTGCCTGATTCAGATTTTTCAGAAACCAGAATACCTTCTGCACTTGCAGAGACTATTGTATTTTTAATTCCCATACATAAAACAGGAATATTTAATTCGTTTACTACAAATGTATTTTCACATGTATTATTCAAAATAGCTTTACCTATTTTGTTTTCTGATATTTCATTAGTAAGGGAATCCCATGTTCCCAAGTCATTCCAATATCCGGAAAATCGCATTACGTTAATATTTTTTTCCTTTTCAGCAACTGCATAATCAAAACTGATTTTTTCAAGTGATGAATATTTATCGAAAAGGTCATAGTAATCAGTAAAATCTATTAATTCATGAGCTTTGCTTATTATATATTCAAGTTTAAAAACAAATACGCCACAGTTCCAGAGTGCTCCCTGAGAAATATATTTTTTTGCAATATCTGAAGTAGGCTTTTCCTTAAAAGATTTTACTTTGCTGATTTGATTTGATGTTTCCGGAATAATATAACCATATTTTTCGCTTGGGCATGTAGGCTCAATACCCATTAAAAAAAGACCTATGGTTTCTTTTTCTGCTTTCTTCTGAAGCTCTGCAATAGCTTCAAAATAATCTTTGTTTACATAAGGGTCTACCGGGCATATTGCAACTGCCTGATTTAATGGGATTTTTTTAACATCGCTTAAATATGCGGCAGCAAGAGCAATTGCCGGAAATGTATCACGTCTGCATGGTTCAACGCAAATGTCAACATTGTCTCCCAGCTGATTTTTAATAGAAGACACCTGAGTTCTGGATGTGGCAATTGTAATATCAGCATTTTCAGAAACATTGTGAATCTGGCGGTATACTCGCTGGACCATTGATTCGTATGTGTTTCCGTTTTTGAATATTTTAATAAACTGCTTTGAACGTACGTCATTTGATAGAGGCCAGAGTCTTTTTCCGGAACCACCGGATAATAAAATAAAATTCATAGCTGCTCCTTTCGTTTTATCAACGTTCTGTTCTTATGGGATTATTTTTGAAATCTTCATAAGTAAGCTTTATTCCTTCGTCAAGATCAATCTTGTATTTCCAACCTAGTTTTTCAAGCTTTGAAACATCAAGAAGCTTTCTTGGAGTACCGTCAGGTTTTGAAGAATCCCAGCGTATTTTTCCGGTATAGCTTACTGCATTTGCAACCTTTTCAGTCAATTCTTTTATAGTTACTTCTTTTCCGGTTCCGATATTTACTGTTTCATTGCCGGAGTAATTATTCATAAGGTAAACACATGCATCCGCCAGATCATCTACATATAAAAATTCACGGAGAGGTTTTCCGGTTCCCCAGCATTCTACATAGGGCAGATTATTTTCTTTGGCTTCATGAAAACGTCTTATAAGTGCTGGAAGAACATGACTGTTAACAGGATGATAGTTGTCGTTGGGACCGTAAAGATTTGTAGGCATTACTGAAATATAGTCTGTTCCATATTGTCTGTTTAAGTACTCACAGTATTTAAGACCGGAAATTTTAGCCAGGGCATATGCTTCATTAGTCTGTTCCAGCGGTGATGTCAGCAAACAGCTTTCAGGCATTGGCTGTGGAGCCATTTTCGGGTAAATACATGATGAACCTAAAAACAGAAGCTTTTTGCAGTTATTTTTCCATGCGGCATTTATAACGTTCATCTCAAGCATCATATTTTCATACATGAAATCAGCCGGAGAATTGGAATTTGCCATAATTCCGCCGACCTTTGCGGCTGCGAGAAATACATAATCCGGTTTTTCAGCGGCAAAAAAATCGGTTACGTCATTTTGGCTGCAAAGATTAAGTTCACTTCTGGTTCTTGTGATTATATTGTTATATCCTTCTTTTTTCAGAGATCTTATAATGGCGGATCCTACCATTCCTCTGTGTCCTGCAACAAATATTTTGGCATTTTTTTTCATTACTGTTCAGCCTTCTTTCTGAGTATTGCTTCACGCTTTGCAAGTTCAAGGTCATGACTGACCATAATATGTATAAGTTCTTCATAGCTTGTCTTCTGTGGATTCCAGCCTAAAACAGTTTTTGCTTTTGTAGGATCGCCCCAGAGATTATCAACATCTGTAGGTCTGAACCATTCTTTGTTAACTTCGACCAGGACTTTTCCAGTAGCAGTATCTATACCTTTTTCATCAATTCCTTTGCCTTCCCAGCGAAGATTTATTCCAACTGCTTTAAAGGCTTTTTCTGTAAAATCACGTACAGTATGCTGCTCGCCTGTTGCAATTACAAAGTCTTCTGGTTTTTCCTGCTGAAGAATAAGCCACATGCACTCTACGTAATCTTTGGCGTATCCCCAGTCTCTGAGAGAATCCATATTGCCCAACTGAAGCTTGTCCTGAAGTCCGCAGGCTATTCTTGCAGCAGCGAGAGTAATTTTACGTGTAACAAAGTTTTCGCCTCTTCGCTCTGATTCATGATTAAATAAAATACCGTTTGCCGCAAACATACCATATGCTTCACGATATTCCTTAACCATCCAGAATCCGTATTGTTTAGCAATCGCATAAGGGCTGTATGGATGGAATGGAGTAGTTTCTCTTTGAGGAACTTCTTCAACCTTTCCAAAAAGCTCGGAAGTTGACGCTTGATATACTTTTGTTTTTTTAGTAAGACCTAAGATACGCACTGCTTCAAGTATTCTCAATACTCCAAGAGCGTCAACATCTCCGGAATATTCCGGAACATCAAAGGATACTTGTACATGAGACTGTGCTGCAAGATTATATAATTCATCTGGCTGGACGATTCCGATAATTCTGATTAGGGATGATGAATCAGATAAATCTCCGTCATGGAGTGTGATAGATTTTGCTTTGATTAAATGGTCAATTCTTGCGGTATTGGAAATTGACGCTCTTCTTGTAATTCCGTGAACTTCATATCCTTTTTCAATTAAAAATTCTGTAAGATAAGAACCATCCTGACCGGTTATACCTGTAATTAATGCTTTTTTCATAAGCGCCTCCGTTATGTTATATTTAAATTTAAGTAACAGACTTATTTTAAGGCAAAATCGTAAGTTTAACAAGTGAATATATTGATTATAACTAGCACGATATTGACATTTGTTTGTTCGGTGTGTATAATAATTATAAATTGCATTTGGATTAAGGAGAAAAATTTATGGATAATTCCCTTTTTTATGATGGGCTTCAAAAACCTGACAGAATACTATATACACCTACAGCTTTCGCTAAAACCAGTTTGATTTATATGCAGGAAACCGGAGAGTTAAAAGCAGCTGATAAGCATATCAGCCGCAGAAATAATTTACACTCATATTTGTTTTTTATTGTGCTTAATGGTAAAGGAAATATAAAGTATAAAAATAAGGATTATATTGTCAAGCGTGGGGATTGCGTTTTTTTGGATTGTCATAATAATTATTATCATCACCAGTCATCGAATGATTTATGGACGTTAAAATGGGTTCATTTCAATGGTGGAAATATGAATGGAATTTATAATAAATATGTCCAGAGGGGGGGAAAACCGTGTTTTACATCCAGTAAATTTTTAGAATATGACAGTTTGCTTTCTGAAATATATAATATTGCTGTATCAGATACTCCCATCAGAGATATGAAACTCTATGAAAAACTTGTTTCATTGCTTACTATGATTTTAGAAGAATGTTGGACGTCAGATGTTTACGGGAAACAACAGGATTCAAAGGATTTAATTTTAGTAAAGCATTATCTTGATAACAATTATAAGAATAAAATCTCTCTTGATGAGTTGGCAGAAATTTTTTATATAAATAAATTTTATCTAGCAAAACTTTTTAAAAAGCAATTTGGCGTATCAATAATAAATTACCTTATGCAGGTGAGAATAACTCATGCAAAAAGGCTTCTGAGATTCACTGATATGTCAATTGAGAGAATAGGTCAGGAGTGTGGGATAAATGATCCGAATTATTTTGCAAGAATTTTTAAAAAAATCGAAGGAATTTCTCCGGGCAGTTTCCGGAAAATGTGGTAATAAAAATTATTAGCCTTGTAAAAACATTATAAAGGAGCTATTATTTATGGCAGGAGTTATTGTACATCTGGCAATAGCTGATACAACATATAA
>NZ_JBJFHN010000149.1:0-24488 GCF_051893655.1 Porcipelethomonas sp.
TGATGCAGCCTTTATAGTAAGTGTTAAAAATAACACTGTTATAACAACTGTCAATAAAGATGAGATGACAGGCAATGTATTTACAAATATAGACGGAACTGTTGTTATTTAAGGCCGGACCTTTATGGAAGCTTTTGCATGTCTGACTGATTGAAGACATGCGGCATCAGTTCCTTCACAACTTAGGAGGACAAATAAAATGGTTAGATCGTTATATTCAGGCGTTGCAGGTATGACAACACATCAGAAAAAGATGGACGTAATTGGTAATAATATTTCAAATGTAAGCACCTATGGTTACAAATCTTCCAGAGCTACGTTCAGAGATGTTTACTATCAGACAAGTAATTCAGCGTCAGCACCTACACCTACAAGCGGCGGTGTAAATCCTACACAGATAGGTTATGGTGCAAAGCTTGGCAGTGTTGACGTAAATCACTCACAGTCTGTTATGTCTACAACAGGATATACTCTGGACGTTGCTATTGCCGGTGAAGGATATCTTCAGGTAATGGACGGAGACGGAAATATTTTTTATACCAGAGCCGGAATGCTGGATATAGATTCTGAAGGTAATGTTATTGACGTTAATGGTAACTTTGTACTTGGTGTATCCGGAAGCCCTACAGGCAGACCAGCATCATCTGATAAAATTAAAATAACACTTCCTTATGAAAATGCAGCTGCAGCAAGTGCCAGTGATACTATCAATGATGTTACATATACAATATCTGCTGCAAATGAAACAGACAGCGGAAATGTAAATATTGTTTTTGCCGCAAGCTCAAATCTTCCGATTGGTCAGAAAGCTGAGGCAAAGATCACAAGCTCCTCAATTGTTGTAACACTTAATTCAAATGAAACATTTTCAAGCCTTGCTCAGCTTAATCAGGAAATGAATAATGCTATTACTGCTGCAAACGGCGGTGTACAGCATCCGGGTGGAGCATATACTATTACAATGAGTGATCCTGCTGCATTTTCAGGTGTTTTAACTGGTGCGGAAATTGTTAATGCTGATTTTGGTGTTAATTCAGGTACTGTTACTCTTCCGAATGATATTGCACAGTATTTTTCAGTTAAATCTGTGGGTGATGAATTCAGCGGAAACGGCAATGCTACCATGAGCTTTACTCTTACTCAGGGAAATAACTTCACTATTACACTGGGACAGTATGCTGCAACTCTTAATGCTGAGCAGCTTAAGAATGCCGGAACAGTTGTACTGAAAAGAAGCGGAATTGATTCAAATGATTCAATTACAATATCTTATCCGAATCTTAACACTATAAATGCTTATAACATTCAGGATATGACTGGTGTTGCAACTCTGACACCAAGTGAACCATCATCAAATCTTGGTCTGGGACAGGGCAGTTTCATTCTTTCAGGCGGTACAGAAGGCGGCGAACAGACAGTTGCTGACCTTTCAGGCATTTCAATTAATGACAAGGGTATCATTTCAGGTACTCACCCGACATTTGGTCTTATGGAACTTGGACGAATCGATCTTGCAACATTCTCAAATCCGGCAGGTTTAAGTCAGGTTGGTGATACTTATTTTTCTGAATCACAGAACTCCGGTGAACCTCAGGTTGTAATTGCAGGTTCAGAAGGTTCAGGCGATATTCTCGGAGGAACACTTGAAACTTCGAATACTGATTTGTCAAATGAATTTGCTGATATGATCACTACTCAGAGAGGTTTCCAGGCATGTTCAAGACTTATTACAGTTTCTGATACGATGCTTGAAGAACTTATCAATCTTAAGAGATAATTATTTTTAATTGTATTGCGGGGCAGGAAGGATGCCTGCTCCGCATCAAAAATTAAAGGAGTTAAGCGAAGTTTTTTCGCAAATTAATAATTATGATAGTTTTGACAAAGCTGAATGACCAGAAGTTTGTGCTGAATCACCATATGGTTGAGACAATTCAGGAAAATCCTGACACAACAATAAAGCTTTCAAACGGGAATGTTTATATAGTCAAGGAACCGTTGGAAATTGTTTTGCAGATGATATATAAATATGAAAAGGGCATGCGTGTCTGAATTTATATAATTTTAAGAATACCATATCAGAAAGGGACGTATATTATGGATTTGTTATCATTATTGGGATTTATTTTGGGAATAGGGTTTATTATAGTTTCCATTTTGCTGGGCGAAGCACCGGATGGTTCGACTGTACTTATGCCGGAGCAATTACAGGGCTTTTTTGATTTGCCGTCTATTATGATCGTTCTTGGCGGTACTATTGCAGCATTAATGATATCATTTCCATTAAAAAGTTTTGCAAAAATACCCAAACATCTGAAAATCATTTTTGCACCAAAAAAGTATAATCCTCAAAGTTATATTGAACAGATTGTATTTTTTGCAAAAGAAGCAAGAATAAACGGTCTTCTTGCATTGGAGGATAAGCTTAATAATACTCAGGACAAATTCCTTAAAAGTTCATTGCTTCTGGTTGTAGACTCAGTTGAACCGGAAAAGGTAAAAGCTTTGCTGAATAAGGAACTGGAATATTTAGAAGAAAGACATGCTCAGGATATGGCATTTTACAACAAAGCTTCTGAATATGCACCGGCATTTGGTATGACAGGAACTCTTATAGGTCTTATTAATCTTCTGGCAAATATGTCAGATACAGAAGCTCTTGCAAAAAATATGTCTGTTTCATTGGTTACAACATTTTATGGTGTTATTCTCGCTAACCTGATTTTTAAACCGATTGCTAATAAGCTTAAGGTTCGTCATGAAGAAGAATATCTTTGTAAGATGATTATAAGTGAAGGTGTTCAGGCTATTCAGGACGGTGATAATCCGACCTTTATTCAGGAAAAACTTACACGTCTTCTTCCTTCTTATTCATTAAAGGGAGAACTTAAAAATACTGGTAAATGATAACTGGGAGTGAAAAAGTATGGCAAAGAAAAATAGGGATGAAGGCGGAGCAAACTGGATGGATACATACGGGGATATGGTTACCCTTTTGCTGACATTCTTTGTTATGCTTTACAGTATGTCATCCGTTTCAGAAGAAAAATGGGCTAAGCTTGTAAAAGCTTTCAGCAGATACGGTGATGAAGAAGTTGAACAGATTGTAATCGACCCGGATATTACAAGCAACGGGGAATATCCATTTGACAATACAGATTCCGGATTGAATCTGGGACCTTCAGATGATGAACTTTCAAATGTTGATATGGACAGCCTTTATATTGAGATTCAGCAGTTTGTTGAAGATCATCAGATGGAGGACAGTATCAGTGTCAGACAGGGAGATGAAGATGGTAAAAGTGCAGAGGCTGCAAGTGATGAAAGCAGCGTAGGCAGTGTGGAAAATCCATACAGTAATACCGGAAAAACCTCAAAAAATATTTATATACAGTTTAAAAATAATGTTCTGTTTATGCCTGATGAATCAGTTCTTAAGGAAGACAGTGGTGAGGTAATGGATTTTCTGGGTGAGTGCCTTCAGAAAGTAAATGATGATGTAGCTATGATTATTATAAAAGGTCATACAGCTGATGCACCAAGTTCTGTTGTGGATTCACGTATACTGTCATCAGAACGTGCCAGCACTATTTCAAATTTCCTTGAAAATAAATATAAGATTCCATCAACCAAGCTTTATCCTATAGGTCTGGCGGGAGATTATCCGATAGCAACCAATGAAAATGAAGAAGGACGAAATCAGAACCGAAGAGTTGAAATTGTTATTATCGGAAAGGACAGCGATCTTGCCAAAAGCGGTGAACTGCTGAAAATTCTGGGAGCTTCCTTTGATACAGGTGAGGCTGATATTGAAAAAATTGCAGGAGATTGATTTATTGGTATGGAAAAAAATAAAAATCAAATGAACAGCAGAAATATGCAGACTGCTTCTCCGGTGAAAATTTCAAACTATGATTTTAAAAAGCCTAAGAAATTTACCAGAGAACATCTGAGAGGACTTAATACTGTTAATGAACATATTATCAGAATTTTTGCATCCAATCTTTCCAGTTTGCTCAGGGTTTTCTGTGAGGTCAGTATGCTGAAAATGGAAGAATGCAGATATGCAGAGTATCTGAACAGTTTGCCTGATAAAACTCTTATTGGTCTGATAGATGTTAATGATGAAGAAACAAATGAAAATAAAAGTACGATGATTATGCATTTTCCGTCAACAGTAAATTTCTTTCTTATTGATGTACTGCTGGGCGGTTCAGGCAATGAATATGCACTTGACAGAGGATATACTGAGGTTGAAATTGCAATTCTGGAAAATTTTTATTCTAAAATTACCGGTTATCTTTCTGAGGCATGGAAAAGTCTGCTGCCTGTAAATTGTGTTCTGACCGGAAGTGAAACAAATCCGAAGCTTGCACAGTTCATATCCCTTGAGGATTCTGCAATTGTGCTGTCATTTCAAATAAAGGTGCGTGAAATTACAGACGTGTTTAGTTTTTGCCTTCCTTCAATCAGTCTGGATGAAATGCTTAGAACTTCTGTAAGCAGACATGCTAAGAATAATACCAAGCAGGACAATGAAAAAGATATTCAAAGAAAGGAACAGATAGAACATTCTCTGGAGGATTCAACTGTAGAGCTTACAGCTGTTTTGGATACTATACTTTTGGATATGCATGATATTATTAATTTGCAGGTCGCAGATGTTATTCCTCTAAATAAAAAAATTGACAGCGATATTCTTTTGGCTGTTGAAGGAGAACCTAAATTTACTGCCAGAATCGGTGACAGAAAAATCAAAAAAGCCGTTAAAATCTGCGGAATTGCTTCAAGATCCGATATTAATGACTATTATAATTATTAATTTGCCAAAGGAGTAAAAAATGGAAAACAATACAAATTTTAATAAACAGCAGTTTGACGGTTTCAGTGAACTTATTGAAATGGGATTGGGTTCTTCCTCTGAGATCCTTTCCAAGCTCTTAAATAATGAAACAGAATTTGAACTTGAAGAACTTAATCAGGAAGAAATTCAGAGCTTTGAATCATTCGGAGATATGCCTGGAGTTGTAGTGGGACTTAATATTTCCGGTGCAATAAACGGCAGATCTGTAATTGCTGTTCAGAATTCATATGTCAAAGAAACCCTGAACGTTCTTATGAATGTGGACGAAGATGAAGATGAAGATGAGGATGAAGATGAGCTTGATGAAATTTCATTGGGTACATTTAAGGAACTCGTAGGTCAGATGGCAGCTGCTTTTTCTGAAACTATGACAAGCTTTTTTGGCTCAGAAGTCAAAATCCAGGCTGAGGAAGTAAGGGAACTTTCTGAAGATGGTGAAGAAATTGCAGAATTTTTTGAATGTGAAACATCAGATAACGTGTATAGTCTTACAAGCAGTTTCCTTATTACTGATATTTTAAGCGGCAATTTTATTATATTATTTGATGATAATACTATTAATTATATTATAAATCGTATTATGAATCCTGATGCCGGAAACTTTTATGGTTCAGGAAATGCAATGGGGGCAGCTGCAGCAAACAGAAACGGTCAGCCTATTTCTGTTGTAAGAGACAGCTCACTCAGCGTTCAGTCTGCAAGTTTTCCGAACTTTTCTGGTTCCGGCGGAAGTATTGGCGGTATTCCTCTTTTACAGGGAAATATTGATCTGCTTATGGATGTTCCGCTTAATGTTACAATTGAAATAGGCAAAACCCGTAAAAAAATGAGAGATATAATGGAATTTGCTCAGGGAACAATTATTGATCTTGAAAAACAGGCTGGTGCTCCGGTTGATGTGGTTGTTAACGGACAGCTTGTTGCAAGAGGCGATGTAGTTGTAATTGACGATAATTTTGGCGTCAGAATTACAGAAATTATTGGTCTGGGCGGAAATAATTCAGCAGAAAAGAAATAATTGAGGAATTTCAAGTGGATGGTAAATCATTGATAAGTCAGATAGGAAGCGTATTGGGGGCTTTAATTGGCTTTGCAGTAATTTTATATCTTGCTTATATGGCTACAAAACTGTTGGGGAAACGGCTGAGTTTTAAATCTGGCAGCAATAAAAATATTAAAATACTTGAAAGTGTTTCGCTTGGGCAGAATAAAGCACTTATGATTGTGGAAGCAGCAGATAAAACTATGCTTATCGGTATTACCTCCGGTGAAATATCTCTGATAAGCGAACTTGATGGAGAAAAGTTAAAAACAGAATCTGAAAATGCACCGGAAACAATGGAATTTTCCAAGGCATTTAAAACGGTTCTTGAAAATAATTTCGGAAAGAAATTAAAAAAATCTAAGGAGCATAAAAATGATAATAAGAAAGGATAGCAATGCAGCTAAAAAAAAGCTGATCAAATATATAATATGTTTTGTATTATGTCTTATTGCTGTGATTGTGTCCTTTACTGTTATGGCTCAGACTGCTGATGCGGCATCGTCAATAACTCTGGACCTTGATTCAGGAGAGGCGGATCAGAATTCCAGTACCTTAGACATACTTTTTCTGCTTGCATTTCTGGCACTGATACCATCATTTTTAATGATGATGACAAGCTTTGTACGTATTGTCATAGCTTTGTCATTTTTAAGAAACGCTATTGGTACTCAATCGTCACCTCCAAATCAGGTAATTATTGGACTTGCATTATTCCTTTCAATATTTATTATGTTTCCGGTACTTAGCGAAATGAAAAAGGAAGCATACGATCCTTATCAGGCAGGAGAAATAACTATTGAAGAAGCGATAACTGAAGGTTCAAAACCCTTGAAAACGTTTATGCTCAAACAGGTTTATGAAAAAGATCTTGATTTATTTGTGAGTCTGGCAGATGACAGAGGAATAATTGACGCTTCAAAATATGACAGTCAGGAAAAGCTTGAGAATCTCAGCATTTTTGTTATTGTTCCGGCATTTATGACCAGTGAACTTAAACGAGCTTTTCTTATAGGATTTTTGCTATATATACCATTTTTGATTATAGATCTTGTAGTTTCCAGTACACTTATGTCAATGGGTATGGTAATGCTTCCGCCGACCACAATTTCATTGCCTTTTAAGCTTATGCTGTTTATTGTTGTGGACGGATGGAACTTGCTGTTTGAATCCCTGATTGTCAGCTTCAGATAGGGGTGTGAAATATGGATCAAGGACAAATGCTGGAGGTATTCAGGTCAGCATTATATATAGGATTTAAAATTGCTGCTCCGCTTTTAATTGTAAGTATTATTATTGGTCTGATAATTGCAATTTTTCAGGCTGCAACACAAATTCATGAACAGACATTAACTTTTGTTCCTAAGATACTTGTACTATCATTAATGCTGTTGGTTCTGGGGTCATGGATGATGACTACTTTTTCAGAATTTTTCAATCAGATATTTGAACTGATAGCAAAAATATGAGGTTGATATTTTGGAATCGTTAAATTTTGTTGCAGAAAATATTGATATTTATGTACTGGTTTTTGCCAGAATGGCAGGGATTCTGTTAATGAATCCAATTATATCAAAAAATACTATTCCATCTGCATTAAAAATGGGTATAATTTTGTGTACAACGGTTTTGATTACACCGATTGTACCGATCCCTGAAAATTATGAAGCAGGAACATTTGATTTTCTCCTGAATTTCGGAAAAGAAATTTTTATAGGCTTTCTGCTGGGGTATGTTTTTAATATTTTTTATTATATGCTCATGACAGCCGCAGATGTGCTGGATATAAATTTTGGTTTTGCAATGGCAAAGGTTTTTGATCCAGCTACAAATATACAGTCTGCATTTACAGCACACATGATGAATGCGTTGTTTATATTGTATTTCTTTGCCACAGACAGTCATCTGACTCTTATTAGTCTAGCTGTATCATCATTTGACTGTGTTCCGATTGGGTTTGAAGGATTTTCTGCTCTTTCGGCTGCAACATTTGCAATTGATATTTTTTCAAGTGCTTTTGCATTGGCAATGAAGCTTGCAATACCTTTTATTGCTGCGGAGTTTATCCTTGAGATTTCAATGGGTATTCTTATGAAGCTTATTCCACAGATACATGTGTTTGTAATTGAATATCAGCTTAAAATACTGATGGCAATAGTATTACTTATGATTATGGCTAATCCGATAGCTGTATTTATAGATAATTATATAACTGTTATTTTCGATAATATGCAAGGTGCATTGGAATCAATCTTAGGATAATTCGTTGATTTAAACGGTGTAAAAGGGGGGATGAGGCTTGCCGGACTCTTCAGAAGAAAAAACCGAGAAAGCCACTCCGAAAAAGCGAACTGATCAGCGAAAAGAAGGTAATATTTTTCAAAGTAAAGAAGTAATTATTGCCGTTTCACTTATAATTACTGTTTTTGCGTTCAAGCTTTTGTATTCTACTATAGAAGGTTCACTTAAAAGTGCTATGAAATCCTTTTTTGCTCTGGCTGGTACGCAGGAAAATCTGACATCATCTGATCTTACGCAGATATTTATACAGGGATGTATTGTATTTGCAAAGGCGGCACTGCCGCTTCTGCTGATAGCTGCTGCCGCTGCTATCATTGCAGGAATAGCACAAACCAAAATGCTGGTTTCATTTAAAGCAATCAAGCCTAAATTCAGCCGTATGAATCCTATAAACGGATTAAAAAATATGATTTCAATGAAGGGCTTGGTGGAACTACTAAAATCAATTATCAAAATTGTCATTTTGTTTTATATAATATATTCAACACTGAAAAATGAAGTTTCTGTTCTTCCGAAAATGATTGACATGTCAGTTGCTGAAAGTGTATCAACAATTGGCGGAATTTTATGGAAAATATCTTATAAAATTGTTATTGCTTATGCTTTTGTTGCAGGTTTTGACTATATGTACCAGAGATGGGAATATGAGAAAAATCTGAAAATGACAAAACAGGAAGTAAAGGAAGAATATAAAATGACTGAAGGTGATCCTAAAGTCAAAGGACAAATTAAACAGAAGCAGCAGGCTATGTCACGAAGACGTATGATGCAGGCTGTTCCGGAAGCGAATGTTGTAATCAGAAACCCTACCCATTATGCAGTTGCTTTAAAGTATGATCCGGAGAAAAACAAGGCTCCGGTAGTAATCGCAAAGGGTAAGGATCATATGGCTTTCAAAATAATTGAAATTGCCGAACAGCATAATATCGTAATTACAGAAAACAGACCTCTTGCCAGAGCATTATATGCGGAAGTTGACATTGATATGGAAATTCCGTCTGAATTTTATAACCCGGTGGCTGAAGTTCTGGCTTATGTATACAGCTTAAAAGAAAAGGATTTGAGATAAGCTTGAAAAAACTGTTAAATTTATTGAACAATTTTGTTGCGGCATTTGTTGTATTAATAGTATTCCTTTTAATCATACCTTTGCCGACAACTGTACTGGACTTTATGTTCATTTTGCAGCTGGGATTGTCTTTGGTTATCCTGCTTATGACAATGTATGTAAAAGAAGTTCTGGAATTTTCAGTATTCCCGACATTGTTGCTTGTTATGACTATGCTGCGACTGGGACTTAATATATCTTCAACCCGTTCAATTCTTACGAATCACGGATATGCAGGTGAAGTTGTAAAAACTTTCGGACAGTTTGTTATTCGTGGAAATGTCGTAGTAGGTCTTGTTATATTCCTTATTATCGTATTAGTTCAGTTCCTTGTTATTACAAAGGGTTCAGAGCGTGTTGCTGAAGTATCTGCAAGATTTACTCTGGACGCTATGCCTGGTAAACAGATGGCGATTGACGCTGATTTAAGCTCCGGACTGATAGATGAACAGACAGCCAGAAAGAGAAGAAGCGATATACAGCGTGAAGCAAGCTTTTACGGAGCAATGGACGGTGCTTCAAAATTCGTTAAAGGCGACGCTATTATGTCGATCGTTGTTACTTTTATTAATCTTATCGGCGGTATAGTAATAGGATTTATAAACGGCGAAGGAAGCTTTAGTGAAATTATTCAGACATACAGCGTAGCTACAGTCGGAGACGGTCTTATGTCACAGATTCCGGCATTGCTTATTTCAGTTTCAACAGGTATGATCGTTACTCGTTCTGCTTCTGAGTCTAATATGAATGATGACTTTACCAAGCAGTTTACAGCTCAACCCAAGGTTCTTTTCCTTGCCGGTGTTGCATTGCTGTTTCTTATATTTATCGGATTCCCTCCGGTACAGCTGATTATACTTTCAGTTTTGCTTATAGGACTGTCTATTCTGGTTTCCAGAAAGCAGAAGCAGTATGCGACAGCAGGTCCTGTTGAAGAAGAAATACCTACAGAACAGGTTACCAGTGAAGCTGAATATTACCGAAATATTGATAATCTTTATGATTTGCTTAATGTTGAACAGATAAAAATTGAATTTGGTTACAGTCTTATACCTTTGGTTGATGAAAGCAGCGGAGGAAATTTCCTTGACCGAGTAGTAATGTTCAGAAAACAATATGCTACTGAAATGGGTATTGTAATTCCTCCGGTTCAGCTTAAGGACAGCGGACAGATCAATCCTAATCAGTATTCTATCTGTGTTAAAGGCGAAGAGGTAGCACGAGGTGATATTCTTGTAGACCATTTTCTTGCACTTGCACCATCTGAGGAAGAGGATACTGTTGACGGTATAGATACAATTGAACCGGCATTCGGAATTAAGGCAAAGTGGATAAGTGAAGACAAAAAGGTCAAGGCAGAACTTCTGGGATATACTCTTATTGATCCGGTATCTGTTATTATCACACATTTGTCAGAGGTAATAAAAGCTCATGCATATGAACTTCTTAACAGATCGGAAGTTAACAATATGCTCGAAAATCTGAGAAAGAAAAATGAAGCTATTGTAAATGATACCATTCCGTCTGCAATTTCAGTCGGAGATCTTCAGAAGGTTCTGTGCAGACTGCTTCAGGAACAGGTTCCTGTAAGAGATCTGGAAACTATACTGGAAACTCTTGGAGATTACGGTCCGAAAATCAAGGATACGGATATGCTTACGGAATATGTACGTCAGTCCCTTAAAAGAACTATTTCACATAAGTTTGCTGATGCTGATCAGCTTAAAGTTATCAGTCTGGATGCTAAGGTTGAAAACCTTATTATGGGATCAGTCAAAAAAATGGACAGCGGCTCATATCTTGCTCTTGATCAGGATAGTATACAGAAAATTATTGTGGCTACTACAACTCAGATCGAAAAAATACGTGATCTTGTGCCTTCTCCTGTAATACTTACGTCGCCAATAGTAAGAATATACTTTAAAAAGCTTATTGATCAGTTCTGCCCGAATGTAAATGTTTTGTCATTCAATGAAATTGATTCACATATACAGATTCAGGCACTTGGAACAATAGAAATTTAAATTTTTTTAAAAAACATCTTGCCAGCAGAGCAATTTTGAAATATAATATAAGGGGGGCTTAAATTGAATTACCTGTCTGAGATTCCTAGGTTGACTGATGAGGAATTTTTAAAGCTCCTTTCAGAATATAAGGAAACAGGCGATATATCAGTGAGAAACAAGCTTGTTTTATCATATGGATATATCGCTCAGGTCTCTGCAATGCAGCTCAGGGGTGCAGCAAACACAAATGCCCAGATAGAGGATATGGTCAATCAGGGAATGATAACGCTGATCGACTGTATTGATAAGTTTGACCCTGAGAAGGGTATAAAGTTTGAGTCTTATGCTTATATGCGTGTAAGAGGCGGAATTATTGACATGATACGCCGGCAGGACTGGATTCCCAGACGTGTCAGAGTAAACTCGAAAAAAATAAATGAAACCTATAATCAGCTGTGCAATGAACTCAGAAGAGAACCTACATCTGAGGAAATTGCAGCGAAAATGGGTATTTCAGTAGAAAAATTTGAAAAATATAATTCTGAAATGTCCAATTCAGCAGTATACTCTTTTGAGGAGCTTATTCAGAATGTTTCACAGATGGGTAATGTACTGGAAAACAGTACCATGGATGATATAACTCCTGAAAAAAAAGTTTTGAAGGATGAAATGAGAAAGGTTTTAAAAGAGGCTATTGATGAGCTTTCCGAAAGGGAAAGACTGGTTATTTCCCTTTACTATTATGAAAATCTTAATCTTTCAGATATTGCCAAAATTCTTGATGTAAGCATTCAGAGAATATCTCAGATTAATTCAAGAGCAGTTACTAAGCTTAAAAATAAATTAAACGGTTATTTGGTTAATTAGAAAGGAATATTATATGTTAGCAGGATTTTATACAGCAGCTTCCGGTATACTGGTCCAGCAGAGGAATATTAATGAAATAGGCAGCAATATTACAAATTCCCAGACTGCCGGGTACAGAAGCAGAAGAGTTGTACAGTCTACATTTGAACATAATTTTCTTACAAGACTTGAAAATGGAAAATATACCTCAATAGGCGAGGGCGATCCAGCTACACTTGTAGATGTAGTTGAAACTAATTTTGATCCAAGCTCACTTGAGGAAACAGGACGTCCTTTTGATATGGCTATTGTGGGAGACGGATATTTTAATATCCAGGGGGAAAACAGACAGTTTCTTACAAGAAACGGAAACTTTAATATTGATGACGAAGGGTATCTTGTAATGGACGGCATTGGAAGAGTAATGGGTGAAAGCGGTGACTTGTATATAGGCGGGTCTGATTTTACCGTTACAAATCAGGGATATGTTTTTGACGAGAATAACCGTTATGTTGATAAGCTGCTTATAACTCAGCCGGCAGAAGGTTCGGAAACATATAAATATGAAAACGGAATGTTTATAACTGATAATGCTGAGATAGTTGAAGATGCAACAGTAAATCAGAATACCCTGGAACGTTCAAATGTGGATATGAATCAGGAATATACAAGACTGATTGAAGCACAGCGTAATCTTCAGGCGTGTGCAACTGCAATTTCAACAGTAGATCAGATGAATGCCAAGGCAGCAACGCTTTCAAGCATTGCATAATATAAAGGAGACTATTTATGAATACGGCTTTTTACACAGGAGCATCGGGACTGAGAGCGCATCAGAATGCAATTGATATAACTTCACATAATCTTGTAAACTGCAATACATATGGTTACAAGGCAACAAAGCCTGAATTCCGTGAGCTTTTATATTCAAAAATGGATATAAATAAAAACAGGGAACTTGAAGATGATGAACAGGTACTTTCAGGACATGGCGTTATGCTTTCAAATCAGGATCTGATGTTTACTCAGGGAGCGTTATATGAAAGCGGATATGCTCTTGACTATGCTATTGCAGGAGAAGGACTTTTCGCAATTGAACGCAACGGCAGTATCGAATACACCAGAAACGGTTCTTTTGATCTGAGTATTGAAGGGAATGACGCTTATCTGGTAACATGTGACGGTGCATATGTTCTGGATGAAAATTATAACCGCATTCAGGTACCTTATAATGCCGGAACAAATGTAATTAATACTGATGGACTGGATAAAAAACTGGGCGTATTTAATTTTTCCAATTTGTATGGGTTAAGAAGAACCAACTATGAAAGTTTTCAGCCTACTGATATTTCTGGTGAACCCCAGATTGCTGATGAAGGGGATTATAATATATATGAGCATTCGCTGGAGCGTTCAAATGTTGATGTGGCACAGGAATTTGCTGATGTAATAGTTTCTCAGAAAGCTTATCAGTTTTCAGCAAGGGTAGTTACAACAGCTGATGAGATTGAGCAGGTTGCAAATAGTTTAAGAAAGTAATAATTAATATGAACGGGGGGTAAATATGGCTGATATAATCAGGGCGGCTACGCCGATTACAAATAAAAATATTGTTCAACCTATGAGAGAACATAAAAATGCCGATTTATCCCCGTTCGATATTCAGGATCCTACCAGAGTTGCAAAGCCGATTCCGGATTCTGAAATTCTGAAGCAGAATTCCGGAAATGTTGAACAGCAGTCAGCTCCTGAAATTCTGCTTGATTTATTAAAAGATCCGTCTGTAACAGTTAATTTTATAAAAAATATTCTTATGCTTAAGGAGATAGTTGGCGTTATCTCCATGCAGAATAAGCCTGTTACGGAAGAAATTGAACAGCTTTTCAGTCAGCTGGCTGTTAAGCCCGAAGAACTGACAGGAGAACTTATCAGTCAGGAAAAGTCTTCTACAGCATTCAAGGGAGAGTTGTTTGATTTTTTGCGTAACATGATAAAGGAAAATCCTTCTCCGGAAATGAAAACGGCAGTAACAAATCTGCTTAAAGCTGTGAATACGGAAAATTGCAGACCGGAAATTTTAAAAGCGCTTTCAGGAACTATGAGCTATCTTTCTGAAACGCTTTTTCCAAATAAGGAACTGTCCGCAAAGCTTATGAACTTATCCCAGCGCTTTAAAGCACCGGAGGCTGAAAAGGAATTCCCTCAGCTGAAACATGAAACGGCTCAGGTAATTCAGGAAATTGAAAAAAGTATTATGTTTTCCGGCAAGCTTTCAAGCCTTTGCTCAATGGTTACATATAATCTTTCGAGATACAATACAAATACAGAATTTCTGGGAGATGCAGCAAGAGAAGTTATGGCATTTATTCCTGATGACAACAGACGCACTGAGTTCCTTCAGAAGCTCTATGACTGTCTTTCAAGCTTTGAACGTCCTACAGCCGATTCAAAGGTTTTGAATGTACTTGTAAAAATTCTTGAAAAACAGACGGATAACGAAAGTGTTATGCAGCTCAAAGGTGACAGCGTTGAAAGCGTTATACATTCACTTCTTTCTTCGCCCAGCAATTTTACACCTTTGCTTCATTTCATAATTCCTGTTGATGACGGAACAAATATGGCGTTCGGTGAAATGTGGATTAATCCGGATGAGGAAGATCCGAAAACAAAAAACAATAAAAATAATTCGGATCATGAACAGAATCAAAGAACTATACATATGCTTCTGGTATTTGATATTCCTGATGTGGGACGTTTTGAAACAGAGCTTTTTGTAAGGGACAAAAAAATTGATCTTTCTCTGATGTGTCCGGCATCTGTGGAAAGTCATATGGAGAATATAGGAAGTGACCTGAAAAAAAGCATAAGTTTTTCAGAATACAGTTTTAATGAAATAAAGGTCGGAAAGCTTGAGAAGACACGTTCCCTTGTTGAAGTTTTTCCTACATTGCCCCGGAAAAGGACTGGTATCAATGTTAGAATATAATAAAAAAAATAAAGCAGTTGCTTTAAAATATAATGCTGAAACCGACAAGGCTCCTGTAATTATAGCTTCTGGTTACGGGGAAGTCGCAAATAAAATTATAAATATAGCAGAACAAAATGGTATTCCGGTTTATCGTGATGACAGTGCTGCATCGCTTATGTGCATGCTGGATGTGGGCAGTAATATTCCGCCGGAATTATATGAGGTTATTGCTGCTATCTACTGTCAGCTTCTGAAAAGTACAGATGAACTGAAGAAAGGAAAAATTAATAAAAAATAATCGGAGGAATCGTGAAATGTCAGAATTGCCAATTGCAAAGGAATATGAAGGCTCGGTCTGTGAAATAAAAACAATGGAAAACTCTTTGATTGCAATCGGAAAAATTAAAGATGTTACTGAGAAATATGTCAGAATTATAAATAAAAAGAAAGAATTAAAAGTTGTAGATTATGGTAAATTAATTAAAGTAAATATTTTTAATACGCAGATAGGCTTTCGTGTGATAGTTGGTAATGTATATACATCTACAAGAGGGGAAATCAGTATTGTAAGTGTTGTAAGTCTTACAAACAAGGAAAGACGTAATTTTTTCAGAGTTGATATGGATCTTGATGCAAAGGCATACAGCAGTTTTTCGTCAAAGGCAGTTGATATAAAGGTTCTGGATATGAGTCTTAGCGGATTGAGATTCAGTGCTCCTAAGGAGTTTGGTATCGGTTCAATGATATCTGTGGAACTGGATCTGAACAAAAAGAAAAATCTTACTTTTCCATGTAAAATTGTAAGAGTGATAGGCGAAAATAAGGAAGACGAATTTCAGTATGGTTGTGAATTTGTAAGCGGCAAAAACGATAATTCAGACGCTTTGTGTTCATTTTTGTTTCAAAAGCAGAGAGAATTCTTAAACAGCCGAAAGAATGTCTGATTTATTGTATTTTTGCATTTACATTTTAACAAATAATATTTTGTAAAAAATTTAGTTTATATGCGGCAGCAGAATGGAGGTTATTATGGCTTTCGATTTTTTAAAAAATGCATTATTCAAAAAAAACAAGGGCTTTTCAGATGAAGAAATTGATGAATTTGTAGGTCACCTTAAGGAAAATAATCTGACCTTTAAGGAGGATGATCTGAAAGATTATGAGGTGTATGAGGAAAATGCGGACAATGAATTATCTGAAACCGATAAGGTAAGGCAGGAAATTGCTGACAGACTCATGATTTCAGTTAATTCTCCGGTTAAACTTTTATGGAATATTTTTTACAGTGAATCTGATAAAGATGATTTTTTCAGTCCGGTTGAATATATTATTGATCCGATAGTAGAAACTAACGAAAAATATAACAAAATTAAAGCTATATATTCGGATGATGCTGAATATGAAAGCTTTGATGATAATCAGAATGAGATAATTAAATTTATTGGTACAGTACAAAAAGAATCTTTGAAAATTACTAAAGAACTATTGCATAATTATATTGAAAAAAATCCTGAAGATTATATGACGGATATGGATACTACTGCTTTTGAAGAAATGCTGAAAAAATACAGTATGTTTAAAAGCTGTGATGAATTCCGGCTGGCAATAGAAAAGGGCAGAAATATTAAAGAAAATGTCGGTACAGATGCAAGGATTATACTTGGCATTTCAAAAGATAAGCTTCATGGATGGTTTTTTGCAGTACCACCTTTCAATGGCGGAAGCGATATAACTGAAAAACAGATTTATGATGCACTGGAAAAAGAAAAGGTAGTTTATAATATTAACCGTGAACTTATTGCAAAAATTGTCAGAAAAAAACAGTATTTTAAATTGTTTGAAGTTGCCCGTGGGGAAGAGGTCATTAATGGTAAAGACGGATATGTAGAAAATCATTATTCCACAGAAAATACAATTGATATCAGGGAAGATATTAATGGAAATATAAATTATAAAGAACTTAATAATGTAAAAAATATTCATAGTGGAGATGTGATTTGCGATATATATTATCCTGTTGAAGGAAAAGACGGAAAAAGAATAGACGGTAAAGTAATTACATGTAAAAAAGGTAAAAATCCAAGAATTCCGTCGGGTAAAAATACCAGTGTTACGGAAGATGGCACACATCTTGTGTCAAATATAGACGGTGAGCTTACATATCAGAATAATGTATTTTGTGTAAACAAGCTTCTGACTATAGAGCATGATGTTGATAATGCCAGCGGAAATATTAATTTTGCCGGTGACGTTCTCATTAAGGGGGATGTTCGTGAGGGATTTTCTGTTGAAGCAGAAGGAAGTGTGACTATACTTGGTACTGTGGAAGGTGCTAAAATCGTCTCAAAAGGCGATCTTGTCATAAAATATGGTATGACAGGCGGAAATAAAGGTGTAATTAAAACTGATGGCAATCTAAGCTGCGTATTTCTGGAAAACTGCAAGGTGTATGCAAAAGGAAATATAAAAGTCAGTCAGGTTATGTATTCAGAAGTTGCAAGTGATGAAACCATAACGGTTTCCGGAAATAAAGGTTCAGTTACAGGCGGAAAAATAATTGCAGGAAAAAATATTACTGCTAATGTAATAGGTGCTGCTAACAATCCATGCCTTAAAACAGAAATTGTACTGGGATGTACTCCACATATGCTGACAAAATATAACAGTATAAGCAAATCCTTAAAAGATACTGAAGAAAAAATAAAAATGCTGAATCAAAATATAAATTATATTGAAAGCAACATTGAAACCGCTTCTGAGGAGCGTAAGGTAATGCTTGATAAAATGAAGATTCAACTTAAATTTACTAATATTCAAAAAGAAAGTCTTTCAGGAAATCTTGAAAAGCTTGCTGCTGATATTGAAGAATGTACAAAATTCTGTTCACTAAAATGTAATGAAATGAATCCTATTGTGAATATCAATGTAGGAGACAGTACTTATGTTGTCAAAGAACCTTTAAGTGTTTGTAAAATATATCACAAGGATGGAAATGCTGTCCTAAATAGTGCAAGTTTGGTTGAAAATATAGTGTTTTAGTGTAAAATACACAAAAAAATCAAAATTATTTATGCATTTTTTGGTGTTTAGCAATCCGTTAAATGAACGATATATATAATGTAAGCAAAATGAATCAGATTTCTTCCTTGAAGGAAGGGCCCTCCAGATGGGAAGAAGTTTGATTGGCTTTTTCTCATAAAAATAATTATTGGGACAGGGAAGTTCCTAAAAAATAATTTATAACACGGAGGTATTGTTATGGGAATGGTAGTTAGAACTAATATTAATGCTATTAATGCAAACAGAAACTTAGGTAAAAACAACAAGACAAATTCTAAGTCACTTGAAAAACTGGCTTCTGGTTACAGAATCAACCGTGCAGGTGATGACGCTTCAGGTCTTGCAATTTCTGAAAAGATGAAGGCTCAGATCAAGGCTTTAGGTACTGCTTCAGATAACTGTGAAGATGGTATTTCACTGGTTCAGACAGCTGAAGGTTACATGACAGAAATTCATGACATGCTCAACAGAATGGTTGAACTTGCTGAAAAATCTGCTAACGGTATCAATGAAGACAGCGGTAAAACAGGCGCTTCTGCTTATGGTACAGATGCTTCAGGCGGTTTGAATGCTGGTACAGACAGAGCAGCTCTTCAGGCTGAAATGGATCAGCTTTGTGCAGAAATCGACAGAATTGCTCTTACAGCTAACTTCAACGGTAACAAGCTGTTTAATGGTAATCTGGACGCTTCTTCAGGTGCTTCAGTTGCTAATGATGATGGTAATGGATTTAATGCATCAGCTACTGCTAAGGCTCTTGCTCTTCAGATTGGTGAAACATCCAACAGAGGCGATAAGCTGACAGTTTCTATCAAGAGAATGACAACTGATAACCTGTTCAAGTCTCTGTCTACACAGGTAGCTTATAATAAGGCTGATGGTTCAGGCATGGTTACAAGCTCACTTACTGTTACAAATGGTACAACTGGTGCTAATACAATCAATGTTGGTGTTGCTGATGTTTCACAGGGTGTTGCAAGTTCATGGTCTCAGGGTATTACAATCAATATCAGTGATCAGGCAATTGCTTCCAAGTCTGCTGAATTGATCCGTGATGCTATTGATGATGTATCTCTCCAGAGAGCTCAGCTCGGTGCTACACAGAACAGACTTGATTACACAATCAACAATCTGGATACAGCTAAGGAAAATATTGAAAACGCTAACAGCCGTATTCGTGATACAGATATGGCTGAAGAGATGATGAAGTATACTCAGAGCAATGTTCTTACACAGGCTGCTCAGGCTATGCTCGCTCAGGCAAATACACAGCCTCAGAACGTACTTCAGCTGTTACAGTAATTTTTGTAAATTGTATTTACGCTTTTACTTAATATCGGTGATAAACCGTCCTTGTTTCAAGGACGGTTTATTACTAGCTATGTAATTTACAGATATTAAAGCTTTGACCTGAAAGGTTTTAATATCTGTAAAAAAGGAGAAAAATATGAAATCTAATATAAAAGATAAAGTTATAAATGTTGACAGAAATAAAATAATACTATCTGTTGGAATGATTGTAAAAAATGAAGAGAAACATCTTGATAAATGTCTTTCAGCATTAAAAAAACTTCTTGATAATGTTCCAAGCGAGCTTATTATTGTTGATACGGGATCCACAGATAAAACTAAAGAAATTGCTTTAAAATATACAGATAAAGTATATGATTTTGAATGGATCAATGACTTTTCGGCTGCTAGAAATTATGGTTTGAATAAAGCAGTTGGCGAATGGTTTATGTTCATCGACGCTGATGAATATCTTGATGAAGACTGTGACGAAATGATAAAGTTTTTCAATATGCCTGAAGTCAGAGCAAAGTATAATTCAGCAAGCTTTTATATAAGAAATTATGGCGGCAGTTCTAAAAAAGCAGTAGACCAGTTTTTAGCACCAAGAATAGTGCGCAGGTTTGAGGGAGTACATTTTTATGATCCAATTCATGAATATCTTCCTCAGCCATTGCCTCATGGATTTTTTACTACTGTTTTTCATCATTATGGTTACGCTTATGAATCTCAAAGAGCAAAAAAGGATAAGGCTAAACGAAATCTAAAACCTTTATTTGAAGAATATGAAAAAAATCCTACAGAAACAAGAATTTTGTCTCATCTTTGCGATGCGGTTGATGGAGATGAGAGTTATAAATTTGAAGAAAAAGAAAGATACTTTCTTGAATATCTGGATGCTGCAAGAAAGGATTTGACAGATCCTTACTCTTTCGGGGCATTTATCAAATCTATGGCATTTTATATAAGAAATGACAAATTTAAAAAAGCGGTTGAACTGTCAGATGAATATTGTCAGATTGAACATGGATCGCGTTCAATTACTGCGTTGACAGTATATTACCTTAGAACTATGGCATTTATAAATCTTGATGATAACGAGAATGCTTTGGACTCCATTGAGAAATATTTTGAATATTATGATAAATATAAAAATGGAAAGTTGGAAATGGTTGAACTGCGTTTTTGTACTCATCGTGGTTTAACTGAACTCGATTATGATGAACAGCTTATGAATGCTGCAAGATGTTCAAATAATCTGGAAAGATTTGACGACTCGTTGAATTATCTTGAAAAAATAGATATAGAGGAAATGAATTATGCTCAGCTTAGAATTTATCTTAATATTGTTCGTGACATGATTCGTAAAACCAAAAATTATTTAAAACTTGCTGAGATTTATAAGAAAATAACTGATATGGGTGATCAGGATAAAGATTCTATGATTCTTTATCTTATGGAACAATATTATATGGAGCATCCGGCTGAACGTGAAAAATTTGTGGACGGACTTTTAAATGCGAGAGTTGATGGTCCTTATATTGAACTGATAAAGCTTGTTAAAAGGGATAGTGATGGTAAGGATATAAACAACGATCTTGCAAGATTTATTGATTCAATAAACTGCTGGGATGATGGATATTCGGAAGCAATTTATCTTGCTATGAAGCATGATGTTGATTTGTCAGGTGTTATAAATAAACTAAGTCATAATGTATTGAAAGAAACATTGCAGATTATATCTCAGGCACATATAGATTATGCTGAAGTTGCACTGAAATATTGTCAGCTTGAAAAATTTTCTGACAGTATAAAGAAAATGCTTTGGATGGTTTCTGCTCTTGAAGCAGCAGTCTTGAATTCTCAGGAACTTTTATTAGATGATAAGAGAGAGCTATATGATAGGTTTGTAGCTGTTTTGTCTGATTATATTTTAAATATTTATAATCCTGATTTGCTTAATCCTGAAGATGTTGAGGTTCTACCGGAACTGCATCGTTTTGGATATTATATGAATCTTGCTCAGGCATCACTTTACTGCGGAAATGAAATCAGTTATATCAGATGCCTTAAAGAAGCTCTGAGACTTTGCAAACCTATGAAGGATCTGGTTTCATTCTATCTCTCAGAATTTGAAAATTCCCTTAATGGAAATGATTAATCATGAAAAGAAAAATTTGTATAATGATATCACTTGCTGTTTTTGCAGCCGGAATTTTTATGATGCTTACAAGAGGTAATCCGCTTGATAAATCTATAGGGACTGTTATTATAACTAATGGCAAGGAACGGCTTGAAGTTCCGGGGTATACTGTAAGCTATAATACTGACAGTAAAATCAAAGAGGTTGAACACCCGGAAATGAGTGATGTTTTGTCAGATTTGCCTGATATTGATTACAATAGCGATGGGGAAGGCGGTATTTCAGTTTCTTACAGTGATAAGTTTACAGATGTTTCATATTCGGTATATGATGAAAATATGAAACCTGTAGCTGAAAATCAGTCTTCACTGAAACTTTCCGGAAGCGAAAGTACTAAGTATTATGTTGAGATATTGGTTAATTGGGGAAGCAAAAAAGAAAACGTTGCGGTAAAATATTATTTTATAATAAATATTGTTTAGAAAATAAGGCTGCTGTACCAGAAATGGTACAGCAGCCTTAATGCTTTTTTTATTTTGTTTATTCGCCCAGTACAGGAATAACTGATACAATCTTTATTCCATTTGCTGAGAGCTTATCTGCAATGTTCTGGGCATCCTTAATGGATATAACATCGGTTAAAAATGCAAGCTGATTATTTTCATCATAAATAAATTCTGCATTGCCGGCGATGCAGGTGACTTCATTCTTGCTGCCGCTTTCAGTTCTGAAATACATTTGTGCCTGTAAATTTTTGTAGTCTTCCACAAAACTATTATCTGAAGATGAAGCCCACATCTGTGAAAATACTGTTCTGTCATGCTTTACTGATTCAATTACGTCCGCTAAAACAGCACTGGCTGTAGGAAGTTTTCCTGCACCTCTGCCATAAAACATAGTTTTATCTATTCCGTCACCGTAAACCATAACCGCATTAAATACATCGTCAACTCTGGACATCAGGTTAGAAAATGGAACTATCATAGGCATAACTGTCGGCAGTATGTTGCCGTTATCAAGCTTTGAAACTTTTGCAATAAGCTTTATTGAACCGCCCCAGTTATTAACGATCTGAACATCTTCAAGCTTTATGTCTGTAATTCCCTTTGTGTAAACATTTTCCGGATAAACATGTTTTCCGTAAACAAGAGATGAAATAATGCATATTTTACGGCATGCATCATGACCTTCAACGTCAGCTTCAGGGTTCCTTTCAGCATATCCCAGTTCCTGAGCAAGTTTAAGTGCATCATCAAACTTCATTCCGTCATTAATCATTTTAGTGAGGATAAAATTAGTTGTGCCATTTAATATACCTGCTACTTCACTTATTGAATTTGCTGCCAGACACTTATGAAGAGGACGGATAATAGGAATTGCTCCGCCAACGCTTGCCTCAAAGAAATAATTGCAGTTATTTTCCTTTGCAAGTTCAAGGAGAATATCACCCTTAGCTGCAACAAGCTCCTTATTTGAGGTCGAAACGCTGATTCCCTTTGAAAGACACTGTTTTGTAAAAGTGAACGCAGGTTCAACTCCGCCCATACATTCAGCAACAGCTGTGATTTCATTATCATTTAAAATATCGTCTATGCTTTTAACCAGCTTGTCCTCATAAGGGTCTCCCGGAAAGTCCCTTATATCCAGAATGTACTTGACATCCATTTTATGTCCGGCTTTTTCTTCAATTTTTTCTCTGTTTTTATAAAACAATTCAACAACGCCGGAACCTACTACACCATAACCCAATACTGCAAATTTAGACATAACTTCCTCCATACTTATATAATATCATTCACCTGAAAGGATCTGAATTTCTACAACGCCTTTCAACTCAGCGATAATTGATTTCATTGCCTGTGCTTCATCGAAGCCGTTGTTAAGTCTCAGTGAAATTGTAACTGTTGCAACACCGTCAACAGGGATGCTCTGATTCACGGTAAGAATATTTGCGTGCATGTTATGCAACGATACAAGCACGCTGGACAACACTCCCGGTTCATCCTTAAGCAGCACATGAAGCGTTATAATTTTCTGCATAAGCTTTTCTTCATATGAATAAACACTGTTACGGTATTTGTAATATGCACTTCTGGATACTCCCACACGCTTGCATGCAGAAGCAGAGCTTTTTTCCTCTTTGTTTGCCAGAAGCTTTTTTACCTCCAGTACTTTAATTATTACTTCAGGTAAAACTTCTGAATCAACAACAATTAAATGAGATTTATTTTCCATATTTATTCCTCAGAATATAAAAAATCCGATACCGTCCACCTGTGAAACACAAATGTACTCATAAAGTATACTATACCACAATTCTGCAATTATGTCAAGCATCTGACAAAAAATACTGACATTTTTATCTGTCTGCATTTTTTTAACTAAACTTACTTGTGAAATGTTTTGTAATGATCTGATTTATGTTATTGTATTATTGAAATCTTGTTATTTTTTCTGATAAATTAGAGCGTAACCATTTAATAAGTTTTATCAGATTTTACAAATTTTTATTTTAAAATTTGTGAATTATTTTACTGATATTTTACCTGCTTTCTATTGACATATGTTTTCAAAAGTTTTATAATATATTTGTAAGTTAAGCTTTATAAATACTATTAATAAGAAAGGATTGTTTAACATGAAAATCAAAAAAATATTAACTTCAATTATGTCTGCGGCAATAGTTATAACTTCAATAGGAAGTATTGCAATAAATGCCGAAGAAGCCACAGATACAGAAGAAAAAGTTTACAAACTTTCTGAAC
This sequence comes from Porcipelethomonas sp., assembly GCF_051893655.1. Lineage (NCBI taxonomy): Bacteria > Bacillati > Bacillota > Clostridia > Eubacteriales > Oscillospiraceae > Porcipelethomonas > Porcipelethomonas sp. The sequence continues at coordinate 24,394 of NZ_JBJFHN010000149.1, forward strand.
TTTTTGACATGTCAAAGGAAGAGTTTTTTGCCCTTGGCAGTCAGGATACAGAATCTTTAACGCCTGAAGATTATTACAATAATATTAAGTTTGGT
>NZ_JBJFHN010000150.1:0-5461 GCF_051893655.1 Porcipelethomonas sp.
GTTATGCTGATACTGCTTATGATCATCTTTTTTGGAACATTCAAGCTTACAGAGTATTATGAAAATCAAGAAGAGCTTAAACTGACCGCTCTTAAAAAACAGATGTTGGAAAAATCAATGAGTGAAACGGAACAGACCTTTATGCTCTGGAAGAAAAGTATGCATGATTACAAGCATAATATTGCAAATCTGATGTCGCTTGCCAATAATAATGACATTGAGGGGATAAAGCAGTATCTTCAAAGTGAGAATAAACTGCTGAGCAAAAAGCTGTTTTACTATAAAACAGGAAATGATACTGTGGACACTATACTGAACATAAAGCAGCGAGCAGCTGAAAGTAAAGGCATTACGTTTATTATCACTGCTAAAATACCAGATAATTGTATTGTAAAGTCAGCTCATTTTGCATCGATCCTTGGAAATCTTCTTGATAATGCAATTGAAGCGTCAATTGATGAAGAATCACCTTTTGTTGAAGTTAAAATAAAGCCTGTAAAGAGCTATTTAATGATTGTTGTTTCCAATAAATGTACTAAAAGCAACGTTGAATTGAAAACAACCAAATCAGACAAACAGCTTCACGGAATAGGAATAAATTCAGTTAAGCAAACAGTAAAAAGCTATAAAGGAACGTTTGTAACTGATCATACGGATGGAATATTTAATGCAGAAATAATGATACCAATGTAACATAGACCGGTTTGAAAAAATTTTCAAGCCGGTTTTTTATTCAAATTTACAATTCGTGCACAAAAAACGACAATTCGCGCAGGATTTTACAAAAATAGGTATTTATATGCTATTATAAAGCTACAAGGTCAACCGTGAATATTTCCTTAGGAACAGGAAATAAAATTGGAACAAGAAATTATTCATTGTTCCGGAAAGGAGATGAAAGGTATGAAGGCAAACTTTTCAGCTGTTATCAAAAAGACTCTTAAGAGTGTTGCACATATTTCAAGCGAAACTACATCTTTCGTAGGTCTTTATCAGCCCAAGACACCCAAGGCGCTTGTTAAGTCCGAAAAGAAGTGAGGTGTGGTAAATGTTCCATAACCTTGCTGTGGACATTGCATTTTTGCTGATTAAAAACAAAATAGTTGATATTCAGCATCGTGATGTTTATGTATATGGTCTTGAAGTTATTCTGCTTAATGGCAGCTTGCTGATTGTGTTTCTTATAGCAAGCATTCTGTGTGGAGCAATGCTTAACTTCTGGGCATATCTCATATTCTTTCTCCCGATACGTATTTTTTCAGGAGGATACCATGCCAAATCAAGCGAAAGCTGTTTTGTTTTATCAACAATAATGTATGGTTTGTCAATTGCGATTACTGCATTTTTTCCTCTGCTGTATCAGAACTGGAAATGGAGAGTTGCGGGATTTATTTCAGTTATAATTATTCTTATTTTTTCACCAATGGTAAACGAGAATAATCCATTGACCAAAGTACAGCAGAAAAGAAACAGGATAATTGTGTGCGTATTGCTCACAGCCGACCTTGTTTTATTTATCCTAAGCTGTAATTTCAATTGGCGAATTGCTTCAAACGAGATTGTATTCGTCATACTTGATGCGATTTTGCTGTTGATAGGCAAGGCGGTTCCGTTTTTAAAAGAGTATGATGAATGAAGAATGCTGTATTTGTTAAAAAACAAAAATATTAAAATGTTTCGTCTTTTTTGAAAATCAGAGTCACTATATTATAGTTGAATTAAATTTTCAGATAGATGGATGAAAGGATGGTATTTATTATGAACAAGACTTTTAAGAAAATTGCTGCTTCTATTATGGCAGTAACAACACTGACTGTGAGCATGGTTGGTATGAGTGCGAGTGCGTATTCAGATTCTGTATATTTTATGAGAGATGCAGGAGCGCCGAGTAGCGCCGGGACAACATCTGCAACGTGGAACTACAAAGCAGATATATCCACATCGACAATCACTGTTTCAAACTTTACTCGTACAGACAAGACTTCACGCATTTATGCATATATTTCTTCTGCTGGAATTGCCAACTCTGGTTTCATCAATCCCTCTGGAGGTTCTGTAGCTAAAAACGGCATAGTTCCTGGTGCGATAGTATATGCATCAGCTGAACTTAATAATTATAGCGGCACAATAAGAGCTAATGTTTCAATTAGTGGTTAAAAAGCAATCGAATATAACCGAAGACGATGTCCTACGCTTCTATAGGCGGTGAGCATTCTTTAGATTCAGTCGGAGATACAATCTCCGACTGAATCATGGCTTACTTCCCTAAGCCGTCTGCGTGTTTAATGCGGCGATTTGAAAAAAACATTGAGACAATATTGTATGAAGAATAAAATTTGAAGTCTTATACAATGTTGCCTCAATGTTGTTCAAAATATTCTGGAGGAATTTATGATTAAAAGATTTTCTGTATTTATCTTAACGTTGTTTTTACTTGTTGGTTGTGCATCTGTTCCTGATGAGGTGAAAGAAGATATGAGCAACTACAATGATTCAAGTTCCTCTGATGATGGGACTTCTTTTTCATATGTTGAAGTAAGTGAATTACAGAGCAATACTGAGGAGGCTCTCAAGGAAAGTTACGGTCAATTTACAATTTCAGATAAGATAAATTTTGTTAAGCCGGATGAAATTAATGTTATGAAATTTTCAATTATAAGTAACTTTAACGAAAATTCAGAAAAAATAATTCCATTTTTTTTTGATAAATCTATTATTGACCCTCAATTAACCTCAAACGAAAATGGATATCGTTTATATTACAATGAAAATGATAAAGTTTATTTCTGCACAGGTGACAACGGATTTATAGCTATGCTTAATCCTGAAGCATTCAATCTTGGATATTCATATAGTAAACCGCTTGTAAAGATATATCACCCGGACAGAAAAGATGATTTAAGTGATGAATACCAGCTTAAAGACGGAAAATGTTCTGTTTCAGATGCGGTTGATTATATCAACAATTGGTTTGAAACTAATTATAAACCGCTCGCTCCGTATTATGATTATCAGGTAAATACAGTTATTGTAAGAGAACATGAAGGCAATTATCTTTATCAATTTAGGGTTGAGGCTCTATATAATGGAGTTTCGATTGACAGTTATACAATAGAACCTAAATATGTAGACGGAGAACTTACGAATAAAATGGCATATTTCCCCTATGAAGTTTCAATACAGATGCTCAGCGTTAATTCAATTGATTCGTTTACAACAGGCAGCGGAATGCTCATTCCCAAAGTGGAAGAAAAAATAAACGAATGTATTTCCCTTGAAAGCGCTCTTGCTTATTGTGCAAATACATTTACAGATTTCAGAGACGTCACTATATCTGATATTGATATAATGTATACGCTTAATCCTGTGTATGACGAAAGCGATCCGGAAAATATTTTCGTTGTGGGCTATAATTCTCGTCCCGTGTGGGAATTTATAATAGATGTACCGCCGGAAGATTTTCTTGCAAATGGCGAAGCGAACACTTATGGCGATACAAGGAAATACATCTATATTGATATGGTGACGGGTGAACTCAAATACAACTTTGACATTGTAAAACAAGGAATTGGTGGTTAATGTGAAAAAATTAATTAACAGCGCTGCTGTTGAATTGAGAAAAACTATTTTCAGCTATGGATTCATTCTTTGCATTTTAATCACCTGCTTGCTGTGCTTTACATCGTCTGTTTATACTGACAGCTTTACAGGGAAAGAGTATTCAGTTTTTGAGGTCATAGCGAATAAAAGCAGATCCGTGTTTTCTTCATTCACAAGCTCCCAGCTGCTTCGTACATCTGTAAGTCCGTATATAACTATTTTTATTCCAGTTCTTTCATCGCTGCCGTTTGTTACAGGCTTCTGCGCAGAAAGGCTGGGCGGAAATATGAGATTCGTCATCATAAGAAGCGGCAAATATAAATATTGCGTTTCCAAATTCATCTCCGCAGTTTTAAGCGGCGGAACAGCTGTAATGTCTGGATTTATGCTATACAGTATTGCCATATGTTTTTCGTTTTCAAATGAGGGCTTGTCTGCCATTGAGCTGATAAAAATGTACATCGGAATGGGCATATATGGCATGATTTCTGTTCTCCCGGCATTTTTCCTCTCGGCGTTCATCAGGAATAAGTATATGATATGCTGTTTTCCGTTCATTTTTATGCACTTTTATTACACGACGGTCTCAAAAGTTCAGGATATCTTTAACGCTCGTGACCGTTGGGATATTGTTATAAAAATGTATTTTCTCTATCCCAGCAATATCAAAGAAGTATTATTTGATGTAAATGCCGGAATCATAATTTATCATGCAGTTTTAGCCATTGCCGCACTTGTTGGCTTTACCGTTATTATGAACAGGAGGCTCGACTATGGACAATAAATTTTCAATTTCGAGAACATGGCGAATTGCGTGTATTGATTTTTATAAATGGATAATAAATTCACGTATGGTAGTTGTTGCGGCGATGATAGTTTTCGTGTGGAGTTTTGCGGTCACTCCGCTTATGGAAATAAGTCGTGAGATGAACAGTCCGTTGAATTTTATTGAACCGTTTATAGCTGTTTTTAATTCAAGAGTATTATGCCTTGTAACTCCTGCTGTTTATATTTTTCTTATATCAGATCATCCTCATCTTGACAGAAACAGTCTTTTTGTTCTTCATAGAGTTAACAAAAGGGAATGGGTGCTTGGACAGTTCATCTTTTTTATTCTTTCTGCTTTTTCGTTCATGGGAATTATTTTTCTCTTCTCTCTGATTCCAAATTGTATGAATGCGTTCGTTGCAAATGGCTGGAGTCTTGTAGTTACCAAATACGGTGTTTACAATCCAGAAAGAGCCTATTCATTTGCCGCATCACTTATAAAGGAAGAATTATATAACCAGATAGCTCCGTATCAAGCGGCAGCAACATCTTTTTTTCTTAATTTCCTGTATATGCTGACTCTTGCAGTGATATTACTACTGTTTCACGTGTTGAATCTACGAAAAATCGGCGTTCCTGTTTCTATCAGCATTATTGCGGTAGGAAGCGCTCTTGGCATATTAAATTCACAGGGAATGTGGTATTTCCCCATGGCACATACTATGATACATCTTCACTATACAAAACATCTGAAAGAGCCGATAATGGATTTGAGAAGTTCCTTTCTTTATAATGGAATAATAATTTCAGCAATACTTATATTCAGTCTAATTCGGGTAAAGCATACGAATTTCCTGAATATTGATGATAACGAATAAGGAGGCAGACATGGATAACGTTATCGAAATTAAAAACCTCAGTCTTACCATAAAGAAAACAGAGATCCTGAAAAAAATAAATATCTCATTTGCGAAAGGGAAAATCCACGGTCTTATCGGCAGAAACGGCAGCGGAAAAACCATGCTGATGAAATGTATCTGCGGATTTATAAAACCTACAGAAGGTGAGATAATCGTCAACGAAAAGCGTATAA
>NZ_JBJFHN010000151.1:0-5460 GCF_051893655.1 Porcipelethomonas sp.
GACTTCCTTCGCTTTCGCTCTCTCTCGTTCGACAGCTTTATTATTATATCACCTCCGCTTTGCTTTGTCAACCGGTTTGATAAAGTTTGTAGCATATTACAATAAATAATTGAAATTCAGCATTCAAATTGTAAAAACTGCTCTGAGAAACAAATAAAACCGCTTATTAAAGCGGTTTAAAATCAATCTTCTTTTTGAGTTTCTTCTTCAGTTTTCTGACAGACCGCTTTAATTTTTGAAATCCAGTTATCCTCTGTCAGAAGAACTGTAAATTCAGTATCTCCGTATTTTACAGACGGAGTTTCGTCCTCCTCAGGAATTCTCCCCAGCAGATCCACAATAAATGCACTCATTGTATCATAATTATGATCTTTTGGAAGCTCAATTCCCAGAAGTTCTTCCGCATCATCAGGGTGTGTATCGCCGGAAATTGTGTACACTCCGTCAGAAATCTGAACAATTTCGGCTTTTTCGTCGTCATACTCATCCTGAATATTTCCGACAATTTCTTCAAGAATATCCTCCATACTTACAAAGCCAGCGGTTCCGCCGTACTCATCAACCACAATTGCACACTGAGCCTTTTCCTTTGTAAGATTTTCAAAAGCGTCACTGCACTTACAGGTTTCCGGAAGATACATAACCTTTCTCATAAACTGCCGTACCGTAAAGTCTTCAGAATGTTCGCAGCCAACCAGACAAAGCAAATCCTTAACATAAATAATACCTATTATATTATCGACTGTTTCCTGATAAACAGGTATTCTTGAATAGCCCTCATTAATAGCGAGATACACAATATCACCGATTTTGGAATCCACTTCAACAGCGCAGATATCTTTTCTGTGAGTCATTACATCCGAGATATCAGCATCGCCGAACTCAAAAATATTGTTTATCATTTCACGCTGACTTTCTTCCAGCACTCCCGTTTCATTTCCGGCATCCACCATAAGTCTGATTTCCTCTTCAGTAACGGTATCCTTCTGAGAGGATATAGGAACGGAAAACAATCTGCAGAACACAGCCGATATTCCATATGCCAATGCACTCAAAGGCGAAAGCAGCAGCATAAATATTTCAACCGGAACAACTGTTGCAGCAGCAAACTTTTCAATATTTTTGCTCACAAGTTTTCTGGGAAGGATTTCTGTCAGTGCAGTTATAATCACAGCCGCCCCCAGAACGATCACTGCTGTAGCAATTATTTTAACCCACAGTGTGCCATTAATAAGTTCAGCACAAAGTATCACCACCAGCACTGTTATAACTGCATTAAACACGGTTTTCCCCATAGAAAATGAGACAATCATTTTAAGAGGTTTAGCCGTCAGTTTTGCCAGTCTTTCATATCTTTTGTCTTTTTCAGCAAGGCTCCTGATTTTGGAGTCATTGACTTCAATATCAGCGCATTCGCATGCAGCATAAAAGCACTTGGCAATAACGAAAAAAATAAGTAAAACAATAAAAATAATTTGACTCCCGTCAGAATCCATAATCAGTCTCCTTAAAAATAAAGTTACTTTTAGTATATATTATTAATTTAATTTTGTCAATACCTTTTTATTTTCAAAATTTCCTACCAAAAGTTTTACCCCGCTTAATAAAAAGCGGGGCAAAATTAATTTTCATAATATTCGCTTGATTTTTTCTTTCGTTTGATAATAACAATTACAGCGACAACAATTATAGCTGCTATAACAATTCCGGCAGCGATAAGACCAATAATAATTGGCATATCCTTATTTCCGTCCAGATACTCTATAGAAATATGATTATTTTTTGCATAGGTTCTTGCAGCCGTATCAAAATTAGCTTTAATCACAAAACCGTCAAGCTTTTCAAAATTACCGTCTTCATCATCTGTAAATCCAAGGGCATTGTCACCGATTTCGGTTACATTATCAGATATCGTAATACTTTTCAGAGAAGTACATTCCAGAAATGCATATTCTCCTATATAAGTAACAGAATCGGGAATTGTCACCTCTCTGAGTGATTTACAGTCACAGAAAAGGCTTCCCGGCAGACTTGCAATGCCTTCCGGAATCACCATTGAAGTGAGTGCCGTACAGTTAGAAAAGGTTGCTTCACCCAGTTCCATAATATTTTCATTCAGATTTATTTCCGATATATATGTATTGGCGAAGAAAGCACCTTCCGCCGTATATTCTATAGTATCGGGAAAATCGTATGAAGCATCTGTTTTACCGGCAGGATAGCTGATAAGTCCGGTATTGTCCTTTGAAAACAAAATTCCGTTTTCTGCACGGTAATATTCATTATTTTCAGCCACAGTATATTCAGCTAAATCATTGCAGCCCAGGAACGCAAGAGTACCAATTGAATTTAATGTAGAAGGGATATTAACTGTTTTCAGTCCCTGACAATAGTAAAACGAAAGACTTCCAATAGTTTCCACACCTTCCGGAATTTCCAGAGATTCACCCAGCACACTGTATGCAAAGGTATAATTTCCGATATTTTTTACGGTATCAGGGATTTTGAACCATGTCAGATCTTCGCAGTAGCTGAAAGAATAATCGCCGAAATCCGTAACCGTTTCAGGAATTTCTATTTCTTTCAGAGAATTGCAAAGAGCAAATGCCTTATCAGGTATTTTTGCAAGTCCGTCCGGTAGCTTCACCTTTTCAAGTGAGGTACAGCCGGCAAAAGCTGATTCTCCGATATACTGAATAGAATCAGAGATACTAAGCTCAGTAAGCTTTGAGCAGTCAGAAAAAGCATTTTCATCTATTCCTATTATTTTATATCCGTCAATTTCCTCAGGAATATTTACAGCACTGGTATTTGAGTCACAGTCAGAGATATACACACCGCCGTCAACTTTTTTATATGTCATAACCTCGTCTGTAAATGTGTTGTCATCAGATTCAGCAGTACCTTCAGCGAATGCAGAAAAGCCCCAGCATGAAACTGCGCAGACTAATGCCATAAGTACTGATGTTCTTTTTATAAATTTAAGCTTCATCATTGTTTTCCTCATTTTCATTATTGCTGCTTTCCGGATCGTCTTCTGCTTCCCTGCTGTCATCATTGTTATCATCGTCATCATAATCTTCATAATCACCGATATCACGATCATCGTCATCATAATCGGTATTTTTGAATTTATACACTATAATAATAACGATTGCTATAATTATTACAGCAGCGATACATATTCCAACAATAATTCCGGGTTTTATTCCTGATTCTTCCTCCTGAACAGTTTCTTCCTTTGCAACAAATGTAACCTCATTTTCATTGCAGTATGTCTGGGCGTATGAGCCTTCATAGCCGTAAACGGTAAAATCGTCCATTGGAGTAATTTCCCCTGCCTGATCCGTATAAAATCCGAAAGCACTGTATCCGATTTCAATTATAGTTTCAGGAATTTCTATTGAATCAAATCCGGTTGACACGAATGCTCCCTGACCTATTGAATAAAGGGACTCCGGAAATTCAATGTTACAAAGTGATTCACAGCTATAGAATACAGCACCGTCAATTTTTGTCAAACCTTCCGGTAAAGTGATATCTGAAAGGGAAGTACAGCCTGAAAATGTAAAGTCCTCAAGTTCTTCGACCCCCTCAGGGATCACAACATTATCAAGCTTAGTACATTCAGAGAATGCATACAGCTTTATATATTTAAGGCTGTCAGGAAGCTCTATGCTTTCAAGCTCCTGACACACAGCAAATGCACTGCTGGCAATTGCTACAACTGTATCCGGAACAGTATAGCTTGTTAGCTTCTTTCCGGGAGGGCAGCAGAAAATAACCAGATCATCCTTGCCGAAAAGTATTCCGTCAACAGCTTTGTAAATTTCGTTATTATCATCGACCTTGAATTCAGTCAGGGAAGTACAGCCGTAAAAAGAAAAGAGTCCGAAATCCTCAACACTTGCCGGTACAAAAATTGTCTTTATATTATCTTTTTCATAATAAGTATAATCACCGATTTCCTGAACCTTTATACCGTCAATTTCCGAAGGAATCTCAACATCGGTATCATTTCCCAGATAAGTTTCCAGAACGGCATATTGAGAACCGTCGTCATTTTCTGCGACAGTATATTCATAAGTACCGTCCTCACTGGTAATAGTGCTTTCCTCTTCCTCACCGGATGACACATCATCTTCATAGACTGTATCTTCATCATCCGTATACTCAGCACAAACGGAAAATGAAACGGCAGAAGAAAGGATCAGAGCCGAAGCGGTTAAAATCATTGCAATTTTTTTAAATATCATTTTTCAGTCCTCATTTTCAGTAAACATCATAAAGCTTTGCACAGAAGTTATTCAACTGTTACAGATTTTGCAAGGTTTCTGGGCTTATCAACATCATTTCCCTTCAAAACAGAAGTATAATAAGCGATAAGCTGCAATGGAACAACTGCGATCATAGGCATTAAAATATCGTCAATATCAGGCAGACCAAACTTATAGTCAGCCACATCCTTTTCAGGAGTATAAGAATCACGGCATACCATAATAACCTTAGCGCCTCTTGCCTTGACTTCCTTAATATTGCTTACTGTTTTGTCAAACAGCTTTGTCTGGGTAGCAACAGCAATAACAGGCATTCCGTCGGAAATCAGTGAAATAGTGCCATGTTTGAGTTCTCCGGCGGCATAAGATTCAGAATGGATATAGGAAATTTCCTTAAGCTTCAATGATCCCTCCATACTAAGAGCATAGTCAAGACCTCTTCCTATATAAAGCAGGCTGTCAGCAGTAATAAGTGAAGAAGCGATATACTGGGTATCTTCCTTATTTTCCAGTATCTGTTCGATGTATTCCGGTGTTTTCTGCAAAAGAGCAGTCAGCCGTCTGCATTCAGTTTCATCAATTTCTCCGGTAGCCAGTGCCAGTTCAAATGCCAGAAGATACATAACTGCAATCTGTACCATATACGCCTTGGTTGAGGCTACGGCTATCTCAGGACCGGCATGCGTATAAATCAGCATATCTGCCTCTCTTGCAATAGAGCTTCCCTTGGCGTTTACTATTGCAAGTGTCTGAGCGCCCAAGGATTTTGCAAGACGCATAGCCGCCAGACTGTCGGCAGTCTCTCCGGACTGGGAAATAATTATAACAAGATCCTTGTCGTTTACAAGAGGTTCTCTGTATCTGAATTCTGACGCAATATCAACAATCACCGGTACTTTAGCAAGTTTTTCTATAACATATTTGCCCACCTGTCCGGCATGCATGGCAGTACCGCAGGCAACAACGAAAATCTGGCGGAAGCTTTTAAGCTTTTCAGGAGTTATTCCGCATTCCTCCAGATTCGGAAGTCCGTCTATAATACGGGGGGCAATAGTTGTTTTTATAGCTGTAGGCTGTTCATGAATTTCTTTCAACATAAAATGTTCATAACCGCCTTTTTCAGCGGCGTCCATATCCCAGTCAGCAGTTTTAAGTTCTTTTTGTATTTCATTTTTATGGAGAT